>DAITPV010000006.1:0-22459 GCA_036833435.1 Actinomycetota bacterium
CCCTACACGACTCTCTTCCGATCCCCTCCGGCGTGGTGACCACGGCCGGCTCCGCGTCCCACTCCCGCTCCTCGGACAGCCTGGAGGTGAGCGCGCCGTCGATCTCTCCGGTGATCAGGCCCCAGATCAGGAGGGCGGAGACCACGCCGCCATCCTGCCCCGCCGCCAGCTCCGGGCCGGTGGATCGGGCCAGCCTGATGTCCTTGTAGACGCCGACGATCTCCTCGGGGAGCCTGGTCCGGCCGAAGAACAGCTTCTCGATCTCCGGCTCCCAGTCGCGGAACCGGGGGCACGCTCTGGTGCACAGATCGCAGCCGCGATCTCCGTGGGCGCAGTGGTCGGGTGGGCCCTCCTCGAGATGGACGGGCTTGTCGTCCTCGTATCCCAGCACGTTGAACGGGCACACCACCACGCACGCCGAGCACCCGGTGCACAGCCCGGTGGCCACCACCTCGCCGTACAGGTCGCTCCACTGGGTCTTGTCGTCGGCGATGGGCATCCGGGGCAGTATCCCATCCGAACCCCCCTGCGGATCAGGGGGTCCGCTCGCCCGGTGATGTATTGGCTCGCTGAGCTCCCGGCGAGCTACCCCCCCGAACCCCCCAGTCGGCCGGGGCGAATACCCTGTAACCCGAGGGGAGGAGTTCGGCATGCCGCGAGCACGCGGAGCGCCCATCGTCATGGCCATCGCCCTGTCACTGGGGCTCGTGGCCACCGCCTGTGCGGAAGACCAGCCCGCCATCAGCGCCGGCGGCGAAGGCCAGGAAGACCAGGGGGAAGATCACTCCGAGGAGGGCACGGTGACCGTGGCCGGCCAGGAGGCCACCGACCACGGCTCAGAGGACGTCGCCGGTGCCTCTGACGCCGAGGTGGAAGTGGATGACTTCTACTTCGCCCCCACCGTCCTGGAGGGCGAGGCGGGCCAGACCCTCACGCTCTCGCTCCATAACGAGGGAGCCGCCCCCCACACGTTCACGATCGAGGACCAGGGTGTCGACGAGGAGCTCCAGCCAGGTGACGAGGGCGTCACCGTGGACGTCACGTTCCCCGAGTCCGGCGCGGTGGCGTGGATCTGCCGGTTCCACGCCGGCAGTGGGATGGCCGGCGGTCTCTCGGTGGGTGGTGACCTGGAGGGCGGATCGGGAGGCACCGATGCGTCCGAAGAGACCGAGGACGATTCCGGAGGAGCCGGGGGCTACTAGGTCTGGCTAGACCGAGAACGAGTCCCCGCACGCGCACTCGTTGGTGGCGTTGGGGTTGCGCACCCGGAGGCCTCCCCCCAAGAGCGCGTCGTTGAAGTCGAGGGTCGACCCCGTGACGATAGGAACCGACCGGGGGTCGATGAGGACCCGGATCCCGTGGCCCTCTACAACCCGGTCATCGTCGTCCGCGGCGTCCTCCAGAGACAGCTTGTAGGCGAACCCGGAGCAGCCGCCGGCGGTGACGCGAAGGCGGAGCACGGCCTCGGGCCGGCCCTCGCGATCGGCGAGCACCTGTATCCTGCCAGCCGCCTTCTCTGTGATGGTGATCACGTCGCGAGTGGTTTCCATTTCCACAAGGAATGGTATCAGGAGGACCATGGAACTTGGCCTGAGAGGGAGACCGGCGCTGGTGGCCGCAGCCAGCAAGGGCCTGGGCAAGGCCTCTGCCACGTCGCTGGCCACCGAGGGTGCCCAGGTGGCCATCTGCTCCCGGGACCGCGGCGAGCTGGACGCCGCCCGGGACGAGATCGCCGAGACCACCGGCAGCACCGTGGTGGGCATTCCCGCGGACGTCTCCGATCCCGATGGCGCGGTGGGGTTCGTCCGACAGGGGATCGAGGCGCTGGGCGGCTGCCAGATCCTGGTGCCCAATGCCGGAGGACCTCCGTTCGGGAAGTTCGAGGACCTCAGCGACGAGGACTTCCAGGGTGCCGTGGAGCTGAACCTCCTGTCCACGATTCGGATGGCCCGGGAAGCCATCCCCCTGATGCGCGAGGCCGGGTACGGCCGCATCGTGATCGTCTCCTCCATCTCCGTGAAGCAGCCGGTCCCCGGGCTGATGCTCTCCAACTCCATCCGGGCCGCGGTGATCGGATGGGCCCGCACCCTGGTGAGCGAGGTCGGGCCCCAAGGCATCACGGTCAACGCGGTTATGCCCCACGGAGTGATGACCGACCGGGTCCGGTCCCTGCACGAGCGGGAGGCCGGCGAGGCTGGCGTCAGCGTGGAGGAGCACACTCGTCAGGCAGCGGCCCGCATCCCCCTTGGCAGGTTCGGGGAGCCCGGAGAGCTCGGGGACCTGGTGGCCTTCCTGGCCTCCGAGCGGGCGGCCTACCTGAGCGGCTGCTTCATCCAGGTCGACGGCGGGCACTACGCCGGCCTTCTGTGAGCTGCCCAGCGGATATGCTCGGCGCCCCATGAGCCCGCTCCTCCGACGTTCCGCGATCATCGTGTCCTTGGCCATGCTGGCCGGGATCGCGTGGCCGGCGGCGAGTGCCGGGCGCATCGTCGACACCTCTCGGTCGGCTCGATCCAGGAGTGCTGAAGACCTCACCCTCAAGGAAGCCTCTCGCCTCGGGCAGGGACCCGTCGCCAGGATGCGGACCGCCGCGCCGGGACGAAGTCTCCTCGCGGCGGTTGAGGAGGGCGAGTTCGATGCCCTCCCGAGCGACGGCAAGATCTCACCCGCGGACCCCGTGGGAGCCGCGGGGCCCGCCCACGTCCTCACCGCGGTGAACATCAGCTACGCGCTGTGGGACAAGGGATCCACCGGTTTCCCGAACCCGATCTATTCGGGACCCCTCGAGTCCCTGTTCCCATCCCTCCCGAACAACATCTTCGTGTTCGACCCCAAGGTGGTCTACGACCGGTACGCTGGGCAGTTCGTGCTCCTGTTCCTGGCCGGCCACGGGCCGCCGTTCAGCGGGGGGAGGAAGTTCTCCAAGATCATGATGGTCACCATGCCGGCGGCCACGGTCACCGACCCCGGCACGTGGTGCGCGCGGTCCATCAACGGGGATCAGGTGAATGGGGACGGGAAGCAAGCGGTGGACTACCCGGGCCTGGGGTACGACGCCGGCCGCGTGTACGTGACCACCAACCAGTTCGCGTTCACCGCCGCGGAGGAATATGAGTACGTGCAGATCCTGTCGATCGGAAAGGACCGCCTGTACGGCTGCTCCGGCAAGCTGAACATCGACGTGTTCGGGGGAGAAGACACCCTGGATCCCGGGGGGAGGAAGGCCGGCAGGGCGTTCACCATCATGCCGGCGGTGACCGAGACGGAGATCGGCATCGCTCCTCCCGAGTTCATGCTCAGCTTCCAGGACCGGTCCTGCGGTCCCGGCTGCGGGGACCACCTGACCCTGTGGCGACTGGCCCAGCGGAAGGGGAGGACCGTCCTGGCCAAGGAGGGCATCAAGGTCCCCAAGGGCCGGTTCGCGCCGCTGGGGACCCAGAAGGACGGGTCGGCCCAGTGCATCCCCCTGGACCATTGTTGGGACCCCGGCGACCTCCGGGTGATCTGGACGTTCTACGACGCCGACCGGGAGCGCCTGTACACGGCGCACGCCGTTCGGTTCGACGTGAACCCCGGAGACGGGTATGTGGAATCGGCGATCCGGTGGTACGAGATCGATCCCGTCCCCCTGCGCCACCCCACCCTGGTTCGCAGCGGAACCATCGGCTTCGCGGGTCTGGACTCCGGCTGGCCGGCGATGGCCACCGACGCCGCCGGCAACCTGTTCATCACGTTCAGCCGGGCCGGTGCGCCGGGAGGGGAGTACCTCTCGTCGGTGGTGGCCACCATCCCACCGGGGGCGGTGGTCCCGGACTCGGTGGTGGTCCTGCGCGCCGGCGAGGCGATCTACGTGCAGGACGTCGGCAGCTTCCAGCGGTGGGGTGACTACAACGGGATGAACCGGGACCCGGTCGACCCCTTCACGGTGTGGGTGGTCAACCAGTACGCCAGGTCCGACAACTCTCCCCCGGACACCCCGCTGTGGCAGCAGGTGGTGACCAAGGTTCGGGACGTCTGAACCAACCGGATACCATGGTTCGGTGAGCCTCGCCGACCGGCTGCGGGGCACGTTGGCCCCCGTCCGACCCGATCCCGAGCTTCCGCCCGGAACACCCGCGGCGGTGATGATCCCGATCCTGGTCGGCCCGCCCGCCACGCTCCTGCTCACCAGGCGGACCGATCTCGTTCGCGACCACAAGGGGGAGATCTCCTTCCCCGGAGGGGTTCGACACGACGAGGACCCGGATCTGCTGGCCACCGCGCTCCGGGAGACCGATGAGGAGCTGGGCATCGCCCCGGACGCGTTCGAGGTTCTCGGGGGGCTCCCGCCAACCTCCACCGTGGTGACCGGGTACGTCATCCAGCCGTTCGTCGGGGTCCTGAAGGAGCGACCGGTGATGAAGCCCAGTCCGGTGGAGATCGACGAGGTCTTGGAGCTCGAGGTGACCCGGCTGGCCGCGGCCGAAGAGCCTGTGGTGCCCGGCGGGGGTCGAAGCCCCTGGTTCGCCTACGAGGTCGACGGCCATACTGTGTGGGGGGCCACCGGGAGGATCGTGCATCAGCTCCTGGATGCGCTCCGCGCGAACGGTTGGACCGGGCAGGAGGACTGACGTGCAGAAGTGGGAGTACGCCACCGTGCCGCTGATCGAGCACGCCACCCAGGAGATCCTCAATCAGTGGGGCGAGGACGGCTGGGAGCTGGTCGAGGTGCTCCAGGGTCCGCAGGGCATCGTGGCCTACATGAAGCGCCCCAAGCCATAACAAGAGGGCCGGTCCGGAGACCGGCCCTCCTCTTCGTCTCCGGCGGGTCGTTCAGCAGGCGGCGCCGATCAGGTACCGCATCGACCGGCACATGACGTCGTTCCGCTGAGCCTCCTCGGTGATCCCCTCGAACCCGAACCCGAAGTACAGGGAGTCCTCGGTGGCCACCACGGCGCCCTCCTCGAACCCGACGTCCTGGGTCCGGACCCAGTCGTTCGGGTTGTAGTTCTGCTCCGGGGACCCGGGGATGGTCCAGCCGTCCATGCCTCCCTCGAAGCCGGTGGTGCCGTCTCCGGTGGAGACCGTGATGTCGTCGACGAAGACGCCCACCCCCTGGACCGCCCAGTCGCTGGCGTAGGAGATGGACACCTCGATCTGCTGCCCGGCGTACCCGGACAGGTCGATCTCCCACTCCTCCCACCCGGCGGATCGGCCGGAGCTGGCGTTCCATTCACCGCTCGTCCCGGTCGGCGAGCAGGTCCCGTCGGCGTTGAGGGTCTGGTAGCGCGCCAGGAACGGATGGATCTCGTGCCACCCCGCGGGGCAGCTCTCCCCGGTGTCCGTGGTGGTGAGGCCGTTCGCCTCCGGCAGCGTGGTCCAGTTGTCCTGTCCCACCGTGTGGACCTCGACGAACACGTGGTCCCAGGCGGCCTCGGTGTCGAACGATGTGAAGAACGACAGGCTGGGCGAATCTGCGGCAGCCACCGAGCTCAGATCGATGGGGCGCAGCAGCCGTTTGTAGGTGATGTCGCCCCGGCCCGAGTAGGCGTACCAGTCACCCGTGTGCGGCTGATACGGACCAGAGATGCCCGACTCCCACACTGCGGGGGCGGAGCTGGTGAACTGGGGGTACTGGTCGGGCTTCAGCAGGCTGCTGGTGGTCAGGAACGACGCGGTGGTGACCTGGTTGTCCGCGCCGGTGCCCCCGTTCAGCGTCCACCCGGTGCCGTCGTAGGGATCCTTCACCCCCAGGAGCGGGAAGGGCCCGGTGTCCCCCGTGCCACCGTCGGCGATGTAGAGGTATGCCCCCAGCCAGTACTGCAGGAAGTCGTTGAACAGGAAGTCACAGTCGTCGTCCACGGTCTGATCGACGTTGTCGCAGTACGGCAGCGCCGGCGGTGGATTGGGGTTGGGGGTCCCCATCCGGTTGTAGTCGAACTCCGACGCGTACTGGTTTCCGGCCCACTGGCCCGTGTACAGGAGCTTGCCGCCCTCGTTCAGGTACGACCTGACGTGGAGCATCTCGAGGTTGGCAAGGGTGGAGACTCCGGTTCCGGCCGGCTGGCCCGGCTCTCGGGTCAGGAAGTCGTTCCCCATGTACCAAAGGACGGCGTCGTAGTGAGACAGCACCCCGAGGTGATGGGGAACGGTGCGGTTCAGCGCGTCGACGTCGTAGGTGTCATGAGAGACACCGGCCGCATCCAGGGCGGCGACGTACGAGTCGACGTAGAAGGGGCCGGCCGCTGAGGGGTAGGCAGGCACGTTCGTCGCTCCCGTGTAGTCCTCGGCGGCCAGGATGAGCACCTGGGCCGGGTCGGTCTCCTTGACCTCGAACGTGAAGTGCTCGCTCTCCTCGCCGCCCCCCGTGAACCACACCTCGACCGAGTCGCCCACGTCGAACCCGGAGACCTGGCCCTGCATGTAGTGGTAGTAGCTGTCGTAGGCTTCCCCGAACCGTTCGCCTCCGCCCCATTCGGACGTCGTCCCGGTCTGCTCTCCGCCGCCGTTCACCGACCAATGAGCGGTCACCGCTCCGATCGACCGCTTGGCCAGCACCCTGACGGGCTGGGGGTCGCCGTAGGCGTACGGGAACCGGAGATCGGACTGGGGATGCTGGTGCCGCGTGGCATCCACGCTCTCCAGCTCCAGGTAGAAGGCCTGGGTGTCGACCCCCCAGTGGGACCGGGGATCGTCGGGATCCCCGGCGGACCGGGCAACGTTGAACGCGAACCGGCGGTTGATCCGGAACTCGCGCTGGATCAGCCGCTCGTCGTCGGGGAACACGAAGCCCGCCCCCGGCTCGCCCTCGCCGAGCTCCGGCGTCCAGGCCAGGGTCCCTCGTTCGCCGTGGGCCCAGTCGGTGGTCTCCCCGTTGGTGATGTACAGGTCGGACCCCAGGTCGGGGTCGTACCCTCGCACCGCGGGCTCATCATCGGTCCCGGTGAGGGCCAGGTAGATGGGGTCGTCAGCGGTGGTGGTCTGCTCCTGCCACCCCTGTGGGTAGAGGAGCAGGGGCCCGAACGAGTGGTAGTTGATGTGGAACCGGAAGTCCACCTCGTCGTACAGGCTCATCACGGCCTGGGTTTCGGGCTCGGACGCCGGGCTGGTGCCCCGGTAGGTCTCGCTCGACAGCAGCGCCGACGAGCCTTCGTCGTCGTAGTTCCAGTGCTCGGGGTAGTTGCGGTTCGGATCCACGCCGTCGAGTGAGTTGATGACGCCGTTGCCGTCGTTGTCCCGGAGGTTCTTCCGCCACAGCCGCTCGACGTCGAATGTGTACTCGTACCCGTCGGGGTTGGCCACCAGGATGAACCACAGCTCGGTCCGGGACAGCAGACGCTCGACCGCCCGGTTGTCGTCCTTCCACTCGTCGAGGTACCAGTGCAGCAGGCGGCGGTTGACCTCGACGCTGATCCACTCGCGGGCGTGCTGGAGCGACGAGTACAGCACCGCCGGCCGGCTCCCGTCCTCCACCTTCCGCGCGTCCTCCGTGACCTTCAGGGCCAGGATGTCCCGTCCCTGCCACGTGTCGCCGAGGTCGACGAGCTTGACGAGCTTCTTGTTCTGACGGGCGATCTTGTAGAGCTCGTCCTCGATGCCCTTCTTCTGGTCCCAGGAACGCCACACCTCGAACCCGCCCCGGGACTGGGTCCTGGCCAGCTGCCGGGCCGTCTGGCCCTGGAGGTTGGTGGACACCTGGACGTTCAGACCCTTCTCCATCAGCGCCGCGGCCTGTTCGGGGTACAGGACGGCCGTGAGCGTCACGGCGTCCTCACCCGCCGCTTCGGACTCGACGATGTCGAGCCCCTCGAGGACCAGGGAGCGGGCGGTAGCCCGATCCACGGTCACCTCGTACATGTTGAGGGCGCCGCGGAACACCTGCGTGGTGCCTCTGCCCCCCTTCTTCTTCTTGCCACCCTTGGCAGCATCGGCCGGCATGCCGAGGGCCGCCACAAGGACGACGAGCAGGATGAGGAGCGAAGCCCGAGCCAACCGGGAGTTCGACATCGAACCCCTCCTTCCAGGTCGACCCCGTTGCCGGGGGCGGGCGGACGCAACCCGTAGAGGGTGAAACATACGTCCGGAGGAATTACGGAATCAAATCCGCAAATCGCCTCCCGCTAGCGGCGCCGGAGGAGGAAGAAGAGCCCCGCCAGAGCGGCGATTCCCACGCCGGCGGCAACCCAGGGCAGGGCGCCGCCTCCCTCGCCCTCTGCGGGTGATGGGGCGGGCGAAGCCGGCGTGGTGGTGGGGGGAGCGGATGGGCTGGGCGACGGCTCCTGGGTGGGTGGAGGCTCGGTCTCCGTGGGTCCCGCCATGATCGAAACCGTGGTGGCCACGTACAGGCGTCCGTCGGGGCCCCGGTGGACGTCGATGATCGGGGGGAGCCCCGAGAGCAACGCTTCGTCTTCCTCCACTTCCCGGCGATCCTCCGAGAGGCTGACGCGGTGCAGGGTGCCCAGGTAGTCCCCGAAGTACAGCGCGTCGGTCACCTCTGAGCCCTCACCGGCCCCGGCGTGGAACGCGCAGCCGGTGGGGATGATGATGTCGGGGTAGTCCAGGGCCGGGTCGATGAACCCGGACTCCCCTTCGGCGCCGAGGACTCCCGGCCACCCGTAGTTCCCGCCGGGCTCGATCCGATTGACCTCGTCGTTCGAGTCGGGACCGTTCTCCGTCTCCCACAACGTCCCCGTCTGCGGATCGACGCACAGGCCGAAGGAGTTCCGGTGTCCCAGTGAGTAGGTGAGGTTCTGCCCCCCAAGCGGGTTGTCCTCGGGGATCGAGCCGTCCGGGTTCACTCGCATGATCCTGCCGCCGGTGCCGTTGGGCTCCTGGGCCTCTGCTTCGATCCCGTGATCCCCCAGAACCAGGAACAGGGTCCCGTCCTGCCCGAATGCCAGGTCGCCCCCGTTGTGGAACGTGGCGCTGGGGATCCCGCTTACCAGGGTCTCCATCTCTCCTCCCTGATTGCCCTCTGCACGGACCCGGACCAGGTGCCCGTCCTCGAACGTCGTGTAGTACAGGTACACCCACGGCTCGTCGGGGAACGCCGGGTCGAGGGCCACACCGAGCAGCCCGGCCTCGCCGCTGGAGTACACCTCGAACGTGGTGAACGGACGCGGCAGAAGCTGTCCTTCCTCGATGATCCGGACCCTCCCGGTGTTCTTCTCGGTGAAGAAGATGCGTCCGTCCGGAGCGACGGCCATGTTCGTTGGGAACTCGAGGTCCGTGGCCACGACGTCGAACTCTCTCGTCGTCTCCTGTCCCCGGGCCGGGGTGGGCACGAGCCACGCGGCCAGGAGCGCGGCCAGAACGAGGCGCCGACCCATCAAGGGATATACGTGGGGACCGGGCCTCCGGTTCCGGCTAGGGGGCCAGGGTCTTGTGGACCAGCTCCCGGGCCCCGGCCACCAGGGCCTCCACGTCCACGTGGTCTTCGTACAGAACGGCGTGGCTCAACACCCCGTCCAGAGCGTGATGGAGGAACTGGCTGGTCAGCTCGGGGTCGGTGACCTTGAACACCCCGGCCTCGTTGCCGGCTCGGATGCCGGCGGCGAACATCGCGTCGATCCGCTGCTCGCTCTCCTGGAAAACGTCGGACGTCTGCGGGGTGATCCCTTCCTGGATCAAGACGTGGATGAGGTCGCGGTGGGAGAGGATGAAGTCGACGAAGCTCTCCACGGTGCGGTCGACCAGGGCCCACCAGTCCTCCCGTCCGACCTGCGCGTAGAGGGACGTGGCGTGCTCCATCATCTCGTCGACGAACTTCTCCTTGAGGGCGCCCAGGAGATGCTCCTTGGAGGAGAAGTACAGATAGAAGGTTCCCTTGGCCACGCCGGCGGCCTTGGCGATGTCCGAGACGGTGGCCCCGGCGACGCCCTTGTCCGCGAACACCCTCACGGCCGCGTCGAGGAGATCCCGGCGCCGCTCTTCGGGGCTCTTGGTGACCCGTCTTCCGTCCGACTTGACCGTTGTCACTGACCCACGGTCACTATACCCCCGCCGGCCTGGGCTTCGGCGTCAAGCGCGGAGACCGCACGCTCGTAGAGCTCGTCGGCCTGAGCGTGTGACTCCCCGATGGCGGTGAGTCCGGTCCGCCCGTGCTCGGGGAGCGCGCTCATCATGTGGAACACCACCCCGGTCTGGCGGGCCTGGTCGAAGTGGAGCCCGTTGCGCACCACGATGTCGAACAGGTCGTCGGGGGTGAGCCCCCGGTAGTCCGGGGACTCGAGGTGGTCGCTGGCCACGAAGCACTTCTCCCTGCCGCTCGGGGCGGTGAACGCCGCGGCTTCGGGGTCATAGGTGCCGTCGGTGAGGAACTGGAGGGTGAGGAACGGGTGGGTGGTCCCGCCCTTGCGAAGGTTGAGCTCGATGGCGTACGGGTCCCAGGCTGCACCCTTGCGTACCACCACGAAGTCGAGGGCGAACCTCCCGATGACCCCCTCCTTGGCCAGGCGGTTGCCGATCTTGGCCGCCTCGCGGGTGATGGTGGCGGCGTACTCGGTGTCGGCGGGGAACCGGGCCCCGAGATAGGACTGCCCGCTGGGCCCGCCGAGGATCTGGTCGTGCGTCGACAGGAGCTCGACCTCGCCGAGCGGCGTGACCCGGAGCTGGACACTGGGGCTGCGGAACTCCTCGCCGACGATCCGCTCCTCAACCACCCCTCCGTGCTCGGCGAACGCCGCGAGGTATCCGTCCAGGGTCACCGTGTCCAGCTCGAACTGCATCGTCTTGAGCCGGTCCTCCAGAGCGGTCCGCTCGTCTGGATCTCCGGGATCGGGGAGCCCGGAGAGATCCACGACGGCGTTCCCTTCGCCGGAGACTCCCTCGTTGAGCTTCACCATGGCTTGCTCGACCTGGGGCTTTCGCGCCCGCATGGCGGCCAGGGCCTCCGCCACCTGCCCGGGGGTACGCAGGTCCTCCAGCCCGATGGGATGGGGGATGTCTTCTTCCGCGAACAGCCGGCGGCATCCGCTCTTGGTCCCGAAATGGAAGTATCTGGGATCTGCCCCATACATCGGGATCCCCAGGGCCACGGCCAGGTCCCGCTCCAGCTCGGTGGTGTTGTAGGGGACCAGGTGGGCCCGGTCGGGGTCGGGGATCAGGTCTCGGATCTGGGCCAGGAGCCTGGGCCGCTCCAGGAGCTTGTCGGTGAGTGGGCGAGCCGAGCCGTCGAGGGGAGAAGGAAGGAACAACCGCTTTCGGGCGTGGCTGGGGATGACACCTGGCAGGAGGTCGAGGTAGTAGTCGATCACGCTCGGCAGGATCATCTGGGAGGTCACGTAGACCACCCGGGCCCGGGGCTGGCGGAGCAACAGCAAGAGGAACAGGAAGCGTTCCTCGTAGGCCTGCATCTGAGAGCCGGCCAGGCCTTCGCTGTCGATGGACATCGACGGGACCACCACGATGGTCTGCTCGTCCTGGTTCATCGCCCTGATCGACTTCCATAGCGGAACCAGCTTGCGTTGCAGCTCGTCGAATCGCGTCTGAACGTCCCCGGTGGCCACGGCCCCATGCCTCCTCTGCCTCGGACTCGACATCATAGGCATGCGAGGCAAGGGGGCCGAATGGCCCACGAGCCCGGAGTTCTGACCGAGTTGTCGCCGTCAATGCGTCCATCGAGGCGACGCGGCGCCGAAAAATAGTCCCTTTTGACTATTCCGACCCGCGGGGAGGGCCACCTACACTGGTTTACCTATGGCCGCGCTCGCTCAGCGCAAAGGTCTTGTCGCCGTGCTCGCAGTTTTGGTGGCCGGCGCACTCGTCGCTGTCCTCCTTCTTGTGCTGGCTGGGCCGGCGACTGCCAAGGAGTTCGCCACCCTCCATGTCCTCGAGGGGACCGTGGAGGTCCAGCGAGCCGACCAGGAGGCCTTCGGGCCCGGCTCCGAGGGCGACACCCTGCGGTCTGGAGACACCGTCCGGACCGGCACCGATGGGCGCGCGGAGATCGAGTACTTCGACGGGAGCTTCACCCGGCTGGACTTCGACACGACCTTCCTCCTGACCGAGCTGGCCTCGATCCCGGACGAGCCCAACAGCAAGATCATCGAGGCACAGCAGGACTCCGGCCGAACATTCCAGCGGGTGCTGGAGATCACCGGGGCCGAGAGCCGGTTCGATGTGGCGACCCCTACAGCCACGGCGTCCGTGCGAGGCACCGACTTCGTGGTCTTCGAGAACGACGACGGCACCATCGAGGTATGGGTCCTGCCCGACGACGATCCCACCAGCACGTCGGTGGTGGTGATCATCCTCGAGGACGGCTCCGAGGTGGAGATCGAGGAGGGCCAGGGAGCACGGATCACCGACACCGGCGTGGACGAGTTCACACTGACGGACGAGCAGCTCTCCGACCCGTGGCTGGACTTCAACTGTGACGTCCTGGGCTCCGACTTCCCCGCCTGCGAGGACCCTGAGGTCCTCGGCGAGGTCATCGAGGAGCCCGAGGAGGAAGGCCCTCCGCCGGAAGAGGAGGAGACTCCTCCGCCGGACGACGACACCACCGAGGTCTTGGGTGGAACCATCACTCCTTCGCCGTCGCCCTCTCCCAGCCCGAAGAAGGACAAGAATCCCCCGCCGCCTCCGTCGGACGGCTCGCCGGTGACCATCACCCTCGGCTGGAGCACCGGACCGGCGGACCTGGACCTCCATGTGCTGACCCCCGACACCGACGAGGCGGAAGGTGGAGAGGCCTGGTCCGGCAACCCGTGCGTGGAGAAGCCGGGTGGCGGATGTCACGCCACCGCGAGCGGGAACGCCTCCGGAGGCGGTTCAGAAACGGTGACACTCCGGCCGATCGACCAGCCGGATCCCGACAACTGGCCTCCGGGTGCGTATCAGGTGTGGGTGGAGAACGTGTCCTGCTCGGACAACACCTTCGAGACCAGCGACGCCTCGGTGACCATCTCCCGGCCGGGATCGGGAACCGTGAGCCTGTCCATCGGCGGAGCCTCGGGGGACAAGAAGGGTCAGACGTGGAACGCGGCCTCGGTGTTCATGACCCAGCGCGGAACGATGGCCACCACCGGAACCCAGCAGGTGGTCGGCGATCCGTGCGGACCGCCGCCCGGCTCGACGACCACGACCACCACGACAACCCCGGGGACCGAGCGCTTGACGAACGGTCCGCCTCCGGCCCTGGAATCCTCGGGGGCAGACGGCGTGCCGGCCGGGAGTGACGGCGACACGACGGGCGACGGCGCTGATGGCCGGGGAGACAACAACGGTGGCGGCCAGGGTGGCGGACCCTCCGATGTTCCGGTGCCCGAACCTCCCGCACCTCCGCCGACCGCACCGGAGCCCGAGGAGCCCGTAACTCCAGAGCCTTCGCCCGAGCCACCTGCACCGGAGCCGCCCGCCCCGACCCCGGCTCCAGAGCCATCCCCGCTTCCTGAGGTCGGGGAGCCGCTTCCGTGAGGTTGCGCCCCGCGACGGCGAAGCGACTCCTGGTCGCCATCTCGGCGATCGCCCTCCTGGCTGCGGGTCTTGCCTTGGCCCCAGGAGCCGCGGCTCAGACCGCGGACCCGGGAGCCGTGATCGACAACGGGACCGTTCAGCTGGGGGTGCACGACACCGCGCAGCTGAACTTCTCATGTGGCTCACCGGGCCCCGGCTGTCCGGGACCCTCTCTGAGCGGTACAGGGCCCGTCGGGCTCCGATTCATGCAATACAACGCCGACGGGACGGCTCCCGGCTGCCTCTGCGAGGGTTGGGGAGCAGCCGACGCCGGGTCCGGTCTCTCGGGCTGGGAGAACGAGTCCTCGGGCTCATCCGGCAATCTGACGGTTGAGTCCTTCACTCACACGGCCTCCACTGCTGTTTCCGTGGTGAGCATCTCGGACGGCGAACTTCCCGGCTACGAGATGACCGTCACCCACGACTACCATCCCGCCACCGGGACGCCCAACCTGTACGAGGTTCTCGTCACCATCGAGAACACAGGTTCCTTGGCCCTCAGCGATGTCCGGTACCGCCGGGTGATGGACTGGGACGTCGAGCCCACCGCTTTCGACGAGTGGGTGACGATCCAGGGGACCACCGGGGCCGAGAATCTCCGGTTCGACTCCGACAATGGGTTCGCCTCCTCCGACCCCCTCTCCGGCAACTCGTACCTATCCTCCACGGCCGTCTGCGGGAGCGGGTACCCGGGGGCGTGCGACTTCACCGACCTCGGTGCGGGAGCCGAGTACCCGGATACCACCTCGCCGAGTGACCACGGCGCCCTGTTCGACTTCGAGTTCGGCGCCCTGGCCCCCACCGAGAGCCTGAGCTTCAGGACGTTCTATGGCGCGGCAGCATCCGAGGGCGCTGCGCTGGCAGCTCTTGGCAGCCAATCGGTGGAGATCTACTCCCTCGGACAGCCGAACTGCCCGGCCGGGCCGATCGACGATGGGGGCGATTCCACCGGCTGCGGTGGGCAGCCCGCGAACAGCGGCGTCGAGCTGGGCCAGCCGGTCACGTTCGTGTTCGCGTTCTCCGGCGTTGGTGGAGACCCCGTCCTGCCCGAACCGCTGGGCATCTCCAAGGGACCACACGAAGACCGCACCCCGGCTGGGGGAGAGAACGGGTACACGATCACCATCGACAACCCGAACGACGAGGTTATCGACGCCACCTCGATCAGCGACACCTTGCCCTCGGGATTCGCCTACGTGCCGAGCTCCACGTTCGGGGCGACCGAAGACGACCCGGATGTATCGGGACAGACGCTGACCTGGGACGGACCGTTCCCCGTCCCGGGGGGAGGAAGCATCACTCTCACCTTCGCGGTCAACGTCTCGGACACGCCCGGCGAGTACGACAACCAGGCGTCGGTCGCCTTCGAGGAGGGGAGCTCATCTACTGGACCCACGGCCACGATCGTGGTCGAGAACCTTCCCAACATCGAAAAGACCGCCGACGATTCGACCTCCCAGGGAGGCGATGAGAACGGCTACACGATCTCCATCACCAACCCGTCCTCGGACGGCGGGGGCGAAGGTGAAGGCGAAGGGGCCGTCCTCGACACCGTCATCTACGAGTCGATCACCGACGAGCTGCCGGACGGGTTCACCTACGTCCCCGGCTCGACCACTGGATTGACCGACGCAGACCCCGACATCTCCGGCCAGACGCTCACCTGGGATGGTCCGTTCTTCATCGCCTCCGAAAGCACTGGAGAGCTGCACTTCAACGTGATCGTGTCCGAGACGCCGGGTGAGTACGACAACGAGGCGTCGGCGGATACCGAGGTCGATTCACTCTCCACGGGCCCGACGGCCACCATCACCGTCGAGGAGCCGGCTTCCATCGAGAAGGAGGCCGATAGCGCCACTTCCGAGGTGGGAACCCAGAACGGCTACACGATCTTCGTCACCAACCCCACCGAGGAGAGCGACATCGTCGCACTGGACACTGTCACCTACGACTCGATCACCGACACGCTGCCGGCAGGTTTCACGTACGTGCCCGGGTCGACCACCGGGCTGACCACGGACGACCCGGACGTCAGCGGCCAGACCCTGACGTGGACCGGCCCGTTCAGCATCCCCTCGGAGACCACCGACTCGCTGCACTTCAACGTCACGGTGGCCGGGACGCCGGGCCAGTACCTCAACAATGCGTCCGTGCACGAAGGCGATTCCGAGCTGGCCACCGGGCCGACGGCCTCCATCGATGTGACCGCGGCCCCGCTGCCGCCTCTGGGCCCGCCGGCAGCGCCGGCGCTGCCGTGTGACCCGATCACCGCTGAGGGAGGACCCGGCGGAGACCGCATGGTCGGCAGCATCGGGCCCGACCGGATCCGATCCCTGGCCGGCCGGGACATCGTAGACGCCGGTGCCGGGAACGACGAGATCTGCGGAGGCGATGGTGGGGACTTCCTGTACGGCCGGGCGGACTCCGACATCATCCGGGGCGAGGGTGGGAACGACCGACTGTTCGGCGGGCTTCACCCCGACACCCTGTACGGAGATGGCGGCCACGACGCCCTGATCGGTGGGAAGGGCGGAGACACCTTCTTCACTCAGGACGGGGTGAAGGACTGCATCATGACCGGGAAGGGCAGCGACACCGTCAACGGCGACGTGGGGCTGGACCTGGTCGATCCTCGGGGCGGATGCCCGCCGGGCTTCTAGGTCGAGGGGCCACCACATGAGAAGGACCGCCTGGTTCAAGGCCGTTGTCACCGTGCTCATCGCCCTGGCGGTGACCGGCGTGGCCTGGGCCGGGCTGGGCGCCGGGCTCTTCGAGGTCACCCACCTTCGACTGACCGATGCCCTCCACGGCAGCGCGGGAACGGATCCCCGGGTCGTGGTGGTGGCCGTCGACGACAAGAGCCTGGCCCGCATCGGCACCTGGCCATTCGATCGGATCCGCCATGCCCAGCTCATCGAGACGCTCAACGAGCGCGGGGCGGCGCTGATCGGCTACGACGTGGCCTTCTCGGAGCCCAGCCCCACCGCGTCGTACGACCAGGCGCTGGGCGAGGCCGCGGCCGCCGGAGGGAACGTGGTGTTCGTGTCCACCGCCACGCTGGAAACGACGCTCGGGGATGTTCCTCGCGCGGAATCCATCACCGACCCGATCGAAGAGATCGCTGCTGAGGCGGGCGTGGCCCACGCCAACATCATCCCCGACCCCGACGGTGTGGCCCGGGTCCTCCCGCCGGTCATCGAGTCGCCGCAGGGCGAGTTCATCCCCGCGCTGTCCTTCCTGCTGTACCAGGCCGCCGAGGGGGTGACCGGGCCGATCACCATGCGCCCGGATGGGATCCAGGTGGGGTCCACGGTGATCCCCACAGGCCGGGCCCACCTCATGGACATCAACTACGCGGAGGGATTCCCGCCCCAGTACTCGTTCATCGACGTCCTCGACGGCAAGGTCCCCAATGACGCCTTCGAGGGCAAGATCGTCCTGGTGGGGGCCACCGCGCTCGGCCTCGGTGACGTTCGCCAGACGCCGTTGAACAAGTCAACGGGCCAGCCCGGGGTAGAGGTCCACGCCAACGCCCTGAACACCATGCTGACGGCGCAGTTCCTGACCCAGGAGGGGCGAAACACCACCATCCTGTGGGTGCTCGGGCTGTCCCTCCTCGTGGCCTTGATGGTGGCGTACCTCCGGATCACGGTGGCCTCGATCGTGGCCATCGGCCTTGGCGTCGGGTACTTCGTGCTGGTGTTCACAAGGTTCAACGGTGGCAACGTGATGAACACGGTGTATCCGCCGATCGCCATCCTCCTGACCTACCTGGCCACCCTCGCGTTCAGATACTTCACCGAGGAGCGCGAGCGCCGCCGGGTGACCCGAGTGTTCGGCAGGTACGTGGCCGGCGACGTGGTCGATGAGGTGCTCTCCGCTCCGGGGGACCCTCTTGCCACGCTGGATGGAGCTTCCCGGCCCCTGTCGGTCCTGTTCGCCGACCTTCGAGGGTTCACCGCGGCCTCCGAGGGAGCGGAGCCCACCGATGTCGTCAAGGCCCTGAACGTGTACCTCGACGCCATGACCCGAGCGGTGAACGAGGAGCAAGGGACCATCGACAAGTTCATGGGCGACTGCGTGATGGCGTTCTGGGGAGCTCCCCGGCAGGACCCCGAGCACGCCCAGAAGTCGGTCCGGGCCGGGATGCGGATGCTCGACTACATCGACGAGGCCGTGGCCAGAGGGGAGACCGCCGGGCTCAACGTCAAGGGATGCGGCGTGGGGATCTCCACGGGGGAAGCAGTGGTGGGCAACATCGGCTCCCATGAGCGCCTGGACTACACGGCCATCGGGGACACCGTGAACACCTCCAGCCGGCTGTGCGGGGTGGCCGGCGCCGGGATGGTGGTGGTCACCGAGGAATGTGCCCGCCAGCTGGGGGATGGGTTCCGGATCGCCGACCTCCCTCCGCTCACGGTGAAGGGCAAGGTCGAGGTCCTCAAGGTGTACCAGGTGCTCAGGGAGGGCCAGGAGGCGGCCACGTTCGAGGAGGACGCCCAGATCGAGGCCACGGAGGAGAAGGGCCACTTCGAGGCCCCCCGCACCAAGGCCGCCGGCTACGCCCCCATCGAGCCGGCCGCCGCTCCGGACGCCGAGTAGCCGGTTCGGCACCGGACCCGTTCGGCCCGCCCTTCGCAGCCACGTCCCGATTTGACACATTCCGTGGCCTAGTCAGAGAATCCGTCCGGAATACCCGCCGGCTCACCGGTCGAAGGAGATCGAGCCCGCCCGTTCGCCCGCCGCCCTTCGAGCGGTTGCGCCCCGAGCTCGGAGGTGGCCATGAAGCGCCGCTCGATCCTCGCCCTCGTCGTCACGGTCGGCGTCCTCGCCGCCCTTCCCCTCCCCGCCGGCGCCCTCCGCGACGCCGGAGGCCGGACCGCCCTTCGTCATGAGGGAGGCCTGCCCAAGGGGTACCGTCCAGCCGCCGCCGTGAGTGGGGTGGGGCGATATTTCGTGCTGGTCAACGGCAAGTCCGTGGTCCAGCGACAGGGGCTCCGTACCCCGCAACAGGAGAAGAAGGCCGCCCGCAAGGTCACCAAGACCCAGACCGCCGCGGTGAATGCCGCCGAGACGCTCGGCGACGTGGTGTTCCGGTACCGCGTCCTGGTCAACGGGTTCTCCGCCCAGCTCTCCGCCAGCGAAGCGGCCCAGATGGCTGCTCGTCCCGACGTTGTGGCGGTCCAGCCGGTCTCGGTGGTCCAGCGGCTCAACGAGACCAGCGTTCCGTTCATCGGGGCCACCCAGGTGTGGAACAATCTCCACGCGAAGGGCGAGAACATGCGGGTGGCGGTGGTCGACACCGGCATCGACTACACTCACGCGAACTTCGGCGGCCCAGGAACGGTGGCCGCGTACACCTCGAACGACCCCGCGGTCATCGAGCCGGGAACCTTCCCCACCGACAAGGTGATCGGTGGGACCGACATCGTTGGTCAGAACTACGACGTTCTTGACGACGACCCCACCAACGACACTCCCGTGCCCGACCCCGATCCTCTGGACGCGGACGGACACGGGTCCCACACCGCGGGGACCTGCTGTGGTGACGGCGTTCCCGGAGAGATCGGCAAGGGCGTGGCCCCCGAGGCATTCCTGTACGCCGTCAAGGTGTGGGACGAGGGCAATTCCACCGACGACGTTCTGGTGGCCGGCTACGAGTTCGCCGTGGACCCCAACGGCAACGGCAGCCCTAGAGACGCCGTCGACGTGCTGTCGTTCTCCGGCGGGGTCGACTACGGGACCCAGAACTCCGTGGAGGCCGTGGCCGCCCAGGAGGTCGTGGACCTGGGCACGGTGTTCGTTGCCTCCGCTGGGAACTCCGGGCATCAGGCGGTTGGTGCCTCCGCGTACATCAGCGGGACTCCGGCGAACGCTCCGGGAGTCATCTCCGTGGCCGCGTCCATCGATGAGTTCCTGGCCACCAAGATCATCGTCAACAGCCCGCCGATTACCCTGCCGGATCAGGGCCTCACGGTTCACCAGCCCTGGTCGGCGCCCCTACCGGCCGGTGGGATCACTGCGGACTTGTTCGACGGGCGAGCGGTCGACGACGCCACGACCGACCCCGCCGACCGGATGTTCTGTGATCCGCTCCCCGCGGGGTCACTCACCGGTCAGACGGTGATGGTGTTCAAGGGGGCCACGGGGGCAGGTGACTGCGACGGTTCGGTGAAGGTCAACAACGCCGCCGCCGCCGGAGCAACCGCGGTGGTACTGGTGTCCCTGTTCGGGGGGCTTCCGTTCGCCCTCGGCGGCGACCCCGCTCCGATCCCCGCGGTGATGGTCTCGGGTGCCGACGGCACGGCGATCCTGGACGTGCTCAGCACGTCGCCGAACCCCCCATACAACGACGCCACGGTCAACGCCACGCTCGCGGACACGGTTTCGCCCGTCGCGGGCTTCGACGACGCGATGACCGACTTCACGTCCGAGGGGCCGGCCCGGCTGACCAGCGCCCTCAAGCCGGACATCTCCGCGCCGGGGTTCAACATCACCTCGACGAACGTGGGGACCGGCAACCTGGGGACCGAGCTGTCGGGAACCTCGATGGCGGCACCGCACGTCTCCGGTGTGGCCACCCTGCTCCGCCAGCTCCACCCGCGGTGGTCGCCGGCTCGGATCAAGGCACTGCTGATGAACCAGGCCACCCCGGACATGAAGAACAATGACCTGACCACTCCGGTGGCCGCCACGGTGATGGGCGCCGGCCGGGTGCAGGCCTTCGAGTCGGCCAAGGCCGTGAGCCTGGCCACCCCGGCCAGCCTGTCGTTCGGCCTCGAGCACGCCACCGGGGCCATCACCCGCGACCGGTCGTTCCGGGTGCAGAACTTCGACGACCAGAAGCACCGGTACCGCCTCACCGGCGACGTCCGGTACTCGGACTACGACCCCGCCGTGGCGCACATCCAGCTGTCCACGGGTGGCAAGTTCAAGGACGCCGTGTCGTTCAAGCTGGATCCGGGGGAGCGGCAAAAGGTCACTACCCGGCTGAACCTGGATCCGGGAGTGATAACCGAAGCCGACCAGGAGTTCGGCTGGTACTACTTCAACCCCGGGGTGGACGGCTCCGTTCACATCAGCCAGCGCCGTAAGGGGGCCGACGACTTCCGGGTTCCCTGGCACATCGTGCCCTACGCGGCGTCACAGGACCGGATGTCGGACAACCACCTCGACCTGCGGTTCGGGCCGGACACCACGCGGCTGGTCCACAACGGCGTGGGAACCGGGTACGCCGACCTGTATCTCCTGGGCGGAACCGACGCCATCGAGACCGGCGGCGAAGAGGATGTGGTGGCTTTCGGGGCACGGTCCTTCACCGGATCGACCATCGATGGCGTTCCGGAAGGTGTGCCGGCCGGTGTCGACGAATTCGCCGGCCTCACGTGGCAGGAGTTCCTGACCGACGCCGACACTCCCGAGGAGCCCATCGAGTTCGGGGTTCAGACGGCCTTCGTGCACAACGTCACCGAGACCAAGGAGGTCACGGTGTTCGTGGATGCCGGGAACGATGGCACCTTCGCCGACCCGGCCCTGGAGGCCGACTACATGGTGGTGAAGCTGGCCGCTCCCGGGGGAGAGGTGTGCGTGTTCGACCTTTCACTGCCTGACCCGTTCGCGGACTGCACCGCCCTGTACTTCGCCGACTACAGCAACTACAACAGCAACCTGGTCGGCTTGGTGGTGGATCCCGACGACATCGGGGTCTCGGACGCCAGCCCGGAGATCGGGTACCGCGTCGAGTCCTGCACCGGGCTGTTCTCCGGTGACGTCCCCGCGTTCACCTGCGACGAGACGGGAGCGGGGACGCTCAACGCCACGGCGCCCGCGCTGTCGATCCAGCCACTGGTGTGCCTGGGGTTCTGGGACGGTCCGGCGTGTGACGGAGCCGGGCCCGTGACCGTGGAGAACGGATCGGCCGCGGCCGGTTCCGACCCGTCGATCCTGGCCCTGTTCCCGAACAACCGGCCGACGGCCACGCCAGCGGTGATCACGACGAATAACGGGTAAGGAGACCAAGGGAGGGGGCGCGTCGGGCGACTTGCGGGCGCCCGACCGCGCTCCCCCGGGGCCGACTCGGCCGCCCCCTCCCGTCCAGCTAGCCCAGGGCCTGCTCCAGGTCGGCGACCAGGTCGTCGGGATGCTCGATCCCCACCGACAGCCGGATCAGCGCGGGTGAGACCTCCAGCGGCGAGCCGGCCACGCTGGCATGGGTCATGGGGCCCGGCACCTCGATCAGTGACTCCACGCCTCCCAGCGACTCACCAAGGAAGAACAGCCGGGTGGACTCCGCCACCCGGATCGCTTCCTCCTCGGTCTCCATCTCGAACGACACCATGCCCCCGAACCCCGACATCTGTCGTTCGGCGACGTCGTGGCCGGGGTGGTGGGGCAGCCCGGGGTAGTGGACCCTGGCCACCCGGGGGTGGGTGGCCAGGAACTGGGCCACCATCCCGGCCCCGCGGCAGTGAGCGTCCATCCGGACCGCCAGGGTCTTGACCCCTCGGAGCGCCAGGTAACAGTCCATGGGGCCGGGGACCGCTCCCACCGCGTTCTGCAGGAACTGCAGCCGTTCGGCGAGCTGGAGGTCGTTGAGGACCAGCGCTCCGCCGATCAGGTCCGAGTGCCCGCCCAGATACTTGGTCACCGAGTGGACCACCACGTCCGCCCCCAGCTCCAAGGGGCGCTGGAGGTATGGGGAGGCGAAGGTGTTGTCGACCACGCACAGGGCCTCGGCTTCGTGGGCGATCTCCGCGACGCGGGCGATGTCCACGATCTTGAGGTACGGGTTGGTCGGAGACTCCGCCCAGACCACCCGGGAGTTCGCTCCCACCGCTTCCCGCACGGCCCGCTCGTCGGCGAGGTCCACCGTCGACACCGTTGCTCCCCAGCCGTCCAGGACTCGCGCCAGGAGCCGATACGTCCCTCCGTACACATCGTCGCCCATGACCACTCGGTCGCCGGGCCGGAGGGTGGCCAGGAGCAGCGTCGTCTCCGCGGCCATGCCGGAGGCGAAGGCCAGGCC
>DAITPV010000007.1:0-21935 GCA_036833435.1 Actinomycetota bacterium
CCTCCACCAGGATCCCGTCCATGGTGTGGTAGTCGAGGACGTTGATCAGGTCGCCGAGCACCAGCAGGGCGTCACACCCTTTCCCCGCCTCGCGGAGATGGTCGGTGGCGCCGTGCAGGTCGGAGATGACGTGGACGCGCACGGGGGCGAACCTAGCAGGGTCCTCGCGACGCCCTCAACCGGAGGGCGCTAGGTCCCGGCCTGAGAGCCGGCCGCCATCATGACGCCCAGGGTGGCCAGGAACACCAGGCCGATGGCCCCGAACAGGAGCACACGAGTGGACAGGATCTGCGCCCGTCCGGCCGCCGCCCGGCCGGCGTCGATCGCCGACACCACGTAGATGAATACCACGGCCATCGCCGAGGCCAGGAACAGCGGGAGGAAGGCTCCCAAAGAGAATCCCTTGGCCCCCACCGGCAGCGTGATAGCCATCACCAAGGCAAACCCGAACACCACGGCCCGGGCCATCCCCTCGGCCACCTTCCCCGCCGAGACGTGCCCGAAGCCCGGGAAAACGAGCGAGAGCATCGTCGCTCTCCGAGGGTCGACCGGAGCGCGCCGCTCCGGTTCCTCGAACAGGCGCCCGAAGGGCGTCCCGCACGTGGCGCACACCGAGACTTCCATCTGGTTGACGGCCTCGCACGTGGGACAGGTCCAGACCAGCCCCTCTGCCGTCCGCCGGATGCCCGTGGCGGTCCGGGTGCCGGGAGCGGCGGCCGGCCGTTGCTCCGCTCGTTCCTCCCGAGGGCCGTTGCCGGCCTGCGCGGCATCCAGCGGGGTCAGGCACTGCCCACACCATTCCGCGTCGGTGCTCACCAACCCTCCGCAGGACGGACACCGGCGGGCGCTCATCGATGGCTCTCCATCAACCCGGTCAGCCCGTCCCGCACCCTGGCTCGAGCCCGCAGGAGGCGCCGGTGAGCCCGTCCAGTGCCGCCGGGCAGCTCGAGATCCAGGAAGCAGCTGAGCACCGTCCCCTCCTCGAACGCCTCCAGGTACCACTCCAGCGTCCCCGGTGGATCGAGATTCAGGTACATGCCGACGCCCGGGCGCTCTCGGTCGGGGGCCGCCCCCGACGGCCGTCCGTCGAGGCGCAGGGACAATCGATCCCCCGACCACTCGGCCACGCCCGGCCACCAGCGTTGGTAGCCCTGAAAGTCCATCAGCGCCCCGTACACGCGGTCGGGAGCCGCCGGCACGAATCCCTGATCGTGGGAGCGGAGCCTCACAGCCCCACCCGGCCGACCGCCACCACGACCACCACGGCGACCACACCCAGGACCAGCAACGCCGTCAGCCACGCCAGCGTGGATGCTCCTCGCTGGTTCGCGGCTCTCCGGTCCGGGCGGGGGTCCATGGGTCTCAGACGATTGTCCCACTGGTACCCTCGCGCGGTGTTCCTTCGGGAGAACGAGATCGGCGGCAAGCTCGCTCCTCATCTGGTGCCCGGGACGGATGTGCTGGACCTCGGAGCGGGGACCGGCCTCATCGCCGGATGGCTGGCCCGAAGGGTGGGGGTCCGCCCCACGCTGGCGGACGTCACCGAGTTCGGGAACCGCGTCTCCGGCTTCCCGTTCATCCGCATGGAGGACCCGTTTCACGTCCCAGCCCCCGACGCCTCGTTCGACACCGTGACCATGCTGTTCGTCCTCCACCACGTGGAGCGGTGGTCGGACCAGGAGCGGTTGGTCGCCGAGGCGGCCCGCCTGGCACGCCGGCGGATCCTGATCATCGAGGACACCCCCACCTCGAGCCTCGACCGAGGCCTCAACGTCGCGTGGGACTGGCTCCTCAACCTCCGGCACGGGATCCCCAAGCCGTTCACCTTCCGAACCATCGACGGATGGAAGCGAGTGTTTGAGCGGTCCGGGCTGATGGTTCGACACACCGACACCTATCGGGCCAGGTGGCCGTCGCTGATGACCTATCACCACACCCTGTTCGTGCTCGACACGGGGGGTTCGGGGGGGTAGCTGGCCAGGCTGCGGAACATGCGTGACATCACCCGCCAGCGGACCCCCTGATCCGCACAGGGGAACGGCGCGGAATCCGGCTGACGGACACGCTGTTACCCTCATGGAGATGGCCATCGAGTGGACCGACGATCCGCGCGCCTTGGTGGCCCGTGATTGGACCCCACTGGTGGAAGCGGATCCCGACGGCACGTTCTTCCACACTCCCCGGTACCTCAAGCTGTACTGGGAGGAGTTCGGCGCGGGGGTCCTCCAGGTGGCCACCGTGACCCTCGGCGGCGAGCAGGTGGCCTCCGCCGCGTTCGAGCTCCGCGACGACGAGCTCACCTTCCTCGGCGGCTTCGACGTGACCGACTACATGGGGCCGGTGGGGGCCCCTGAGTCTCGCGACGCAGCGGCCAAGGAGCTGATGACCTCGCTGGCCTCGCGAATGGACTGGCGGATCGCCGATCTCGCGGGGCTTCCGAAGGACGGCGCGTGGCTGCCGGCACTGGCGAAAGCTGCTGACGACGCGGGACTGCAGGCCGATCCTGGCGACGATGCCGTCGCCCCAGTCCTCCAGCTCCCCGACACCTACGACCGGTACCTCGAGGGACTGTCCGGAAAGCTCCGGCACGAGATCCGCCGGAAGGACCGGCGCCTGAGGGAAGCCCTCCCCGACGTCCGCGTGGTGGAGACCACCCCGGACACGGTGGCCGAGGATCTGGGGCGCTTCGTCGAGCTCCACCGAACGAGCACCGGCCGGAAGGGCACGTTCATGGTCCCCGGCATGGAGCTGTTCTTCCGCCGGCTGGCCGAAGCCCTGCTTCCGGATCGGACCTTCCGGCTGATGTTCCTGGAGTCCGAAGGCCGCAAGGTGGCCGGAGCGGTGGGGTTCCGGTGGCACGACACGTTCTTCCTGTACAACTCGGCCTTCGATCACGCGTGGGCAAGCCTGTCACCCGGGATGGTCCTGGTATCCGAGCTCATCCGCTGCGCGATCGAAGAAGGATGCCGGACCTTCGACATGCTGAAGGGGGACCTCCGGTATAAGTACCGGTTCGGGGCCCGCCCCCGGCGGATCGGCCGACTCCGGCTCCGGCACCGGTGACGGACGAACTCCAGGCCCTCCGCGACGGACGGGCATTCGCCGAACTGTCCGCGTGGCGGACGGTGGTGTGCCGGGGCTCCGACGCCCCCAAGTGGCTCAATGACCTGCTCACCGCGGAGATCCTCGAGCTCCGGGAGGGCCAGGCTCGGCGGGCTCTGCTCCTGACCCCCACCGGCCGGATCCGAGCGGATATCACGGTGACGGGTTTCAGGGAGGGCTTCCTGCTCCTTCAGGATCCCGCGCAGCCCGAGGCCATCCACCTGCTGCTCGATCGGTACGTGCTGTCTTCCGACGTGGAGCTCGAGGATCGCAGCTCGCTGGCCCTGGTGGCTTTCCCCGGGCGGACCATGGTGCCGGCGGAGGGGACGTGGGCGTCCGCTCCCTCAGTGCTGGGTCGGGGCCATGACCTCCTGGGACCCATCGAGACCCTGAGCGCGACCAAGGAGCGGGCCGGTGCCGAGGGCCTGGTCGAGGTGGGCCCCGACGCGCTCGATGCCTGGCGGATCGAGAACGGGGTAGCCCGATTCCCCGTGGATCTCACCCCGGACTCCCTGCCCCATGAGGCGGGGCTGGAACGGGACATCGACCCGATCAAGGGATGCTTCCTCGGTCAGGAGGCCGTGGCCAAGGTTCGCAACCTGGGGCATCCCCCGTTCCTGGTGGTGGCCGGCCGGGCCGACGGACCGGTGTTGGCGGGCGACCCGGTGGTGGTCGATGGCGACCGCGCCGGGACGGTCACCAGCGTGGCCCCCGACGTTGAGACGGAGACGCCGGTCCTGGTTCGGATCCGGTGGGCCGCTCGCGAGGCGATGCTGCGTACCGAATCCGGCGCTCAGATCACGAGGCTCGGCCCGGCTTCGGACTGAGCTGGAGCAGCGGGACCAGCCCGGCTTCTCCCAGCTTCCGCAGAGCCAGCGCCTCCTCCGCGTCCACCACCACCGCCCCGTCCTCGCGTTCCAGGATGAACGTCACCACGCAGTCGTCGCACTGCGACGTCCCCTGGTGAGCGCACTGGTCACACTCGATCCTCATGAGTCCTCCTTCGTTCCCCAGCCTAGGACCCGCTGGTGACACGAACGGCCACGCTGAATGACGATGGCTTCTGGAGATTGCCGAATTGGGAGCTATCATTCCTGGGAACCCCAGGAGAGGGAGGGCCGAGGGCTTGGCCAAGCATCTTCCCGGCCCCCCCTCTCCATTCCCGTTCGTTTGCCCCACGGCGGGGTATCCCGAGCGGGAAGTTGCTATTCCGATCCGTAGACCTGGTTGAGTGCCATCGTGAGGAGTCTCACCCATTCCTCTCGCTCGTTTGACGGCCACGAAGGCCCGGTGGGGATCTTGCCTATCACCGCCTGAATCAACGGATCGGGGTGCGCGGTTAGTTGTGGTGAGTCGGCTAGAGGGTTTTCTGGAAGAAGGCTGATTGGCCGGGGGACGTCAACGCGGTAAACGTGACGGGGAATTCGGATCCGCTGGCCATTGTCGAGCAGTTCAGCTTGCTCCGTGGTTCGACAGAACATGTAGCGAGCTCGTTCAGCTGGAGAGCCTCTGCCGACTGGTGAAACGCCCTCGCCACGCTTCACACCTGCCGCCAGGATGTCGGTCTCCATTTGATCCTTCGGTGGAAGCGTCTTTCCCTCGTACAGCTCTGCCAGATGACTGAAAAGTGGCACCCGCATGAAGGCGCGCTGGCGAGCCCGCGTTCTTGACTCTTCCTCGAGCGCCTCTTGCCCGAGGTCCGTCATTGCGACTCGCTGGTACCCCGTCTCCAAGTACCCGTACATGGCGCATCCCGCAATCCGGGTTCGGGCTCCTCCCAGACCTCGAGCTTCCAAGAGCTGTACTAAGTATTCAGGGATGCACTCGGTGGTCCGGTCCAGCGCCATTGCCCTGAGGACTGCCTCCGCTGCCAGGAAATCGATATAGGGGAATCGCCCGCTCGCATCGCTCCGCTTGCGAGCGCCACCCCCGCCAAGCTCGCCCGTGTCAATTTGCACAGATCATATTATGCGCGTAGAACACTAACTGCGCAACCCCTTCTGCGCAAGAGTCAAGGCGGGGCGGGGCTCTGGTTTGACCAGGAAGGCTCGACTATTTCTCGCGAAATCTTGGGCCGCCGAGCAAGGAACTAGCCTTCGGCCAAGCCTGCATGTATTCGCCCATGGCATGGCTTAGAGCTCTCATCGCATCTGTTGCGACCTTCGACGTCTCGGTCGCAAGACCCTCAGCCGCCCGATAATCACGCCGAACCCCGACCGGTAATGACCGACTCCCCTTGCCAGCCTTATGCCATGGTGTCTGCCGAGGCACCCCAGCCACCCCGTGGCTTTGCAGCCTCCATCGATGGAAATCTTCCCCTCGCCGCTCTAGCAAGGCTCGCCACTGCTCAGATTCGCCAAGGTCAGCTATCGGGATGATTAGGGTTGCTATCGCGGTTGACCGAGTTGCTTGGGAAACACGCCGGAGTCGATCCGCATTTCTGGCATTGAGTGAGATCCAGTCCGACTTGGCTGAGGAAAACGGCTTGAATATAGTTCGCTTGCCGAAAGCGGCTGTGAGTTCGCCTCTTATCCTCTCGTCGAGCGCCAGCGTGTAGGCGGCAACGTTCGCTAGACTGTGACCAGCTCCGAGGACAAACAGACATTGGGCTTCGGCCAAAGCCCGAATGGACATCTCCTTAACCACTTCATCAACTTCGGATCCAGCTGCATCGGAGTCCTGCCATAGAGCCACCTCAAGTGCCGTCGCAGAAGCAAGGCCCAGCTGTTCGCCGACCGCAGCCATTTGTCCCACCAGCGCGAAGACTCTACCTTCCTCAGTTCCACGACCCACAGCTCCGCCTTCCCAGAACTCTGCGTGGACTGAGACCTTCTGCCATTCACTAGCTTGATTCCGAACTTTCCTGTGGCCCTCATCAGACGCAAGGGTAGGCATGCCATCTAGACTGCCCGGGTAGCCAAGGCGCAGAGGAACTACGGAAACGAGGTCTCCTCTCCTTTTCGCCGACGGATCTGAACTCACTCGTGGTTCCCTTCCTTCCCCTTCAGAACGGTTACGGCGTGACCTGATATCTTCTCGATGAAGGTTACTTCCTTACATAGGGTGGTTTCCGGTGCGCTGCCCCAACGCCTTCGGGGTGATTCACCCATTCTCGGACTCCAAGCCACCCACGAGCTGGGGAGCCGCGATGTTCTTGATCAGGCGCGGCTCTTCCGGGCGATCCTGGACGGTCATCTACCGGGCTGCGCTTCTGTCTGTCTGCCTCGGTATTGGCTGGGGAGTCGCACTCGGTGCTGCTCGTGGGGCGGTCAATCGAGCCAGTGTCGCGCTGCTGGTTGTCGTTTTGATGGCCTTGGAGAGGGCTGCCCGGAGGAGTTGAACGGAGCAGGGGGTGGTAGGCACCACCCCCTGCTCAAGTCTCACTCCCAACTGAGGCCATTGCTGCGAGGATTTGCCTCAAATTACTAGGCACGAACTGCTTACCGCTCACAGGACCCCGCGGGAGCGTAGCTCCGAGAGCTCGTCCGCCGAGAGTCCCAGCTCCCCAAGCACCTCATCCGTGTGCTGGCCCAGCTCGGGGGCCGGGGTCAGGGGCTTGGCCTCCGTATCCGGCATCGTGATCGCTGGACCCGGCCCCACCGGCTTGCCGTCGACGTGGGCCACCATCCCGCGGTGTCGGAGCTGCGGATCGGCCAGGGCCTCGGCCATGTCGTTCACCGGCCCCACGCACGTCTCCAGCCCGGCCAGTGCCTCCACCCACTCACCGCGGGAACGCTCCTCGAGTCGGGCGCCCAGTCGAGCGGCGATCTCATCCTGCCGCGAGGGGACGTACTGCACGTCCACCAGGTCCTCGAGGTCGAGCGCCTCGCACAGCGCTCGCCAGAACTGCCCTTCCAGGGCGCCCACCGCCAGCCACTTCCCGTCGCCGGTCCGGTACACCCGGTAGCAGGCCAGTCCACCCCCGAGCTCCATGCCTCCGCGGGGCGGGATCTGCCCGGTGGCCAGGTGCCAACTCATCAGCACCGCGCCCCACGAGGCGACCACGTCGAACATGGACACGTCGACCATTCGTCCTCTTCCCGTTCGGCTGGCCTCCAGGAGACCGGCGGTCACCCCGACGGCTCCGGCCATTCCTCCACCCAGGTCCCCCACCTGCACCGACGGCAGGACCGGAGGTCCGGACGGGTCACCGGTGGCATGGAGCACTCCCGCGAACCCCGTGTAGTTGATGTCGTGGCCGGCACGATCTCGGTAGGGGCCGTCCTGCCCGTACCCGGTGATCGCGGCGTACACCAGCCGTGGATTCTCCCCCGACAGCGCCTCGTATCCGACCCCCAAGCGATCCAGGACGCCCGGCCGGAACGACTCCACCAGGGCGTCGGCTTCCCGAACGAGCCGCTTCAGCAGACCGGCGCCCTCGTCCGTCTTGAGGTTCAAGGTGATCGAGCGCTTTCCCCGATTAAGTGCCTGGTGGGTGGCCCCCTGGCCATCGACCATCGGCGGCATCCACCGGATGTAGTCGCCGCGCCCGGGCTCTTCGACCTTCACCACGTCGGCGCCGAGGTCCACGAGCAGCAGCGAGCAGTAGTTGCCGGGAAGCAGCCGGGTGAGGTCAAGGATCCTGGTGTCCTGGAGCGGCCCGGTCATCCGCCGGCCCCTTCGATGGGAGTGTCCACAGGCACCTCCTCGATGGAATCCGAGGAGCCGCACCAGCGGCAGGTCACTTTTTCTCGGTCCACCGACAGCACCTCTTCGTCCTCCACGGTGAGGTCGCCGGCCACCGTGAAGTGGTGGTACGCGCGGCTTCGCCGGGTCTCGACCACGTCGAACCGGGTGAGGTTGCCGCAGGCGGTGCACCGGAACCTGGTCGGCGGGCTCGCTCCGGTGCTCATCGGGGCGATTCTACTCTCGGCTCCCGAACCATCACCTGGGATCGCGCGGAGGCGCGCCGGTGCATTTCCTAGACGAGCCTCACCTACTGTGTCTTTCGGACACCATTCCGCTTCGGCGTGGGTCCAACTAATCTGACAGGACAATGAGGATTCCACGGGGACTCACGTTGAAAGCTTCCGATCCCGCTTCCTAGTGCCTTGTTGAGCAGCCCGAGAAGGTCTTCCCTGCCGGGGACCAGGATTCTCAGGCCCGTTTTTTCTGTGTCGTGCGTTGGCCGATGCACTTCGACATCGTGTCTCCATTCCAGCCATGTCTAAGCCCCTTGCGAGCGCTTGGTACAAGCTGGACTGGGCAAAAGAACACGCCGATACGCTTGCGCGTCAGCTCGATGAAGCCACCAACGAGTACAACCACCCGGTCACGTTCAACCGCCAATCTAAACCGGAGACCACGATCAAAATCCCTGGCAAAGAGGTCACTCGTTTCATCTACACAGTCGCCACGATGCCAAGCATTACGCCCAGTCACATGCTTCTCTTGGGCGATGCCCTCCAGGGATTCCGTTCCTCCCTCGACCACCTCGCTTGGGTCTTGGTCAAACGTAGAGGGCGGAGGCTCTCTGCCAAGGACAAGAGGCTCGTCCAGTTTCCCATGGCTACGTCCCGCATCAAGTTCTGGGCCTCTGTCAGCGGCAAGACCTTGCCGGGAGTCCCACGCAAGCCCTTCCTTACAGAGGTTGAGAGGTTTCAGCCATACCGCCGCTCGCCCATCGGTGGAACAATGCGGGCCCTCCGGGATCTGTCGAACACGGACAAGCACCGATTCATCCTTCCCGCGATCCTGCCCTTGACCTCCGGGTCCGGCCTCCACGCGGAAGTCGTGGGCCCCAAGTCGTGCCAACAAATTGGCCGAGTCAACTGGCACGTCTTTGGGCTTCCGCCTTTCCCAGCGCTGAAACCGGGCGCAAAGGTCGCAGAAATCGTCGTCGCCGACACCCCCAACTGTGAAGTGCACATGGATGGAACGCTTCGAGTTGTGCCAGTCCTGCGTGGGACTGGTCGCACCGTGAAAGACCAACTCAATATCTTCAGCGCTACGTGTACGGAGATACTCAGCAAGTTCGAAGCTTTCCTTTAGACGCCCCGGCCGGGCCTCGTCCGCGTTCCGAGGGCACGATCAGGCCCCACCTGCTGGGAGAGCATGCGCTCCTTTGCGAGCGTCAATCTGATAGTTCCCCTACGACTGGGAACTATCAAGTTGACACACGTACGTGCTTGTGCTAGCATGAACCTTGAGATGGGCAAAACGGACAGGAACCGACCGAAGCGAGCGGCATCCTCGGAGTCCCGCTACTCCCTCATGGAGTTCGAGCGGGAGTTCCCGGACGACGCTACGTGTCTGGCCTACCTTGTGGACAGGCTGTACCCGGACGGCATCTTCTGTCCCAAGTGCGAGAAGGTCACCAAGCACCACCGTCTGAAGAACCGTCCCGCCTACTCCTGCCAGTTCTGCGGGAGGCATGAGTACCCGCTCAAGGGAACGATCTTCCAAGGTTCCTCCACGTCCCTGTACGTGTGGTTCCGGGCGATCTACCTCATGGCAAGCACTCGATGCGGAATCTCCGCGAAGCAGCTCGAACGGGAAACCGGAGTGTCCTACCCGACGGCTCACCGGATGTTCAAGCAGATTCGTTCTCTGCTCTCCCAGGACGAGTTGGAGCGGTGGCACGGAACGGTGGAAGTGGACGAGGCGTACTTCGGCGGACGCTCCGAGTGGAAGCACCGCGACAAGGTGAAGGGCACCGGGCGCGGGAACACCCGCCCCCCGGTCTTCGGCATGGCGAAGCGTGGCGAGGGCGGGGAGCCCGGCAAGGTCTACGCGGTGGCGGTGGATCGGCTGGACATGGCGACCCTCGAACCGAAGATCATGAAGCGCATCCTTCGGGGCTCGCGCATCATGACCGACGAGTACAAGACCTACGACAGTCTGCGGTACTTCGGCTACCACCACGACCGCATCAAGCACCAGGACCGGGTGTACGTGAGTGGCGACGTTCACACCAACACCATCGAGGGGTTCTGGTCGCTGGTGAAGCGGGGTATCTCCGGGGTCTACCACGGAGTGTCGAGCGAATATCTCCAGACTTACTTGGACGAATACGTGTTCCGGTACAACAACCGCGAGGCTACTGGTCGCGGGATGTTCGACGCTTTCCTTTCCCGCGTCCGGAAGGCTTCGGGTCCCGCTTCGTAGCGGCCTTATCCAGTAGGCCGAGCACGTCGTCCCTGCTAGGCACCGGGATTTCGAGCCCTGTCTTGGTCTTCTGCGTGCGCTTGCCGTTGCGCTTCGGCATCGTGTTCAAGGATACATCGCTATCACGTCGTCTTCGTGGACGGCCCAGGCACAGCCACCCTTTCTCCGAGCACGGCTGCTTTGAGCGCGCACGATGATCCGGTTGAGGTTGGTCACGAACCACTGTTCTTGCACTGGTCCCGGCAAGTCCTGGCGACCGAGATAGAACACCTTTGCCTTGCCCTTCTCCATAGCCTCTTTAGCCGGGGGGGTGTATCTGATGTCATCCTTTGACAGCAGGATCCACCCCTTCTTCCCGCCGTCCTCGATCCAGTCTTCGTCGGGTACCTGCTCTTCCAAGTCTTCTCCATAGACGGACCAGAGCGTGTGGACCGTGTAGCCCTGATTCCGCACAGCATCGGGTACTCCGTAGCGGCCAAGACTCCGATCACAGAAAAATACAGGTGGTGGTGGTGGCGGCTTCCTACGACGTTTCCTGCGGGACGAACCCACGCAGGATGTCTAGCACGTCCTCGATGGGCACTCCAAAATCCCGGACGACATCTTCAAGGGGTTCACCCGCTCGGAACCGAGTCAGAACGTCCTGCAAGCGAGCGCCGCCTCGAATGAAGACGGGCCGGCCAAAGGCCCTGTCCGTCCTCACCTGGACGATTGCGCGATCAGGTACGAACGGGAGCGTGAGACGGTCAGCCCAGCCGTCATCATCGAAAGCGATGATCTTCAGTTGTCCTTCAAGTACGCCGTCGAGAACGTAGTTCTGTGAGATGACCTCGGCCAGTTCTCCGAAGTCGGAATCTTCATGCGCGTAGTCGTAGAATAGCTCCACGCCGTCTGTCTTCAGCCGTCGAGAGACAAGCGCATGTTCGAGTCCGATCTCGTCCTTGATGCGATCCAGTCCCTTCCTGATCTTCTGCATTGACATCTTCGGGTCGGTGCGCCTCAGCGTGCGTACTACCAGGGCTTCGGCCAAGCCGACGAAGGGGATGGTTGGGAGCAGTCTGCCTTCGGCAGCTACTGAGGAGACGATCGGCCGAGCGTTTCCGCGACCCCGAACCCATTGTGCAAGCGTGCCCTCAGGCACCCGGAGGAACCACGCGGCGTTCTCAATTCGATAGAGGGGGCGGGTGAATCGGCGGTCGGTGGGCACCTCTACCTTGCCCATGCGCCCTCCACCTCCCGCGCCGTTGCCACGACCCGGAGAATAGACCTTCGGCCCTTCCCGCCTCGCCACGGCCGCCGCTCCTCCTCTCGAACGTCTGTTCGAGTCTAGTGAGGCCTAGTGACAACCGTGTCATTCTGCCATAGAGGGCAAGCAATACCTCATGTGTTGCAGAAATAAACGTCGATGGCGTGTACTGATTGCACGATGCCCCGAGGCAAGGCCAGGTTGACCCCTCCCCAGGAACGCCTCTTGGGAGTGATCGAGGCGACACGTCGTGCGGAACTTCAGAGAAAGCAGGAATTGGAGGCTCTTGTCCTCAAGGCTCGGAGGCGGCGTATCCCGTTCCCGCAGATCGCTGAAGCAGCGGGGCGCTCGGAGCGATGGGCGAAAGAGGTGGCTCGGAGGAATAGACCAAGCGGCTAATCCATGTAGAGCCTCACGAGGGCTTGACACCGGCTGAGCTGAGTAGCACGGTTCAGCGGATGACTTGGCCGATCCACTCCCAGTGGCACTTCCTACCTCGCTTTGTGCGAGGCGAAGGAGGTCGCCATGCGGAAGCGGTACGTGCCCAAGGGCAAGGCCTGGAAGTGGCCGATCCAGGACGAGATCGTCCTGCTGGAGTTCGAACGGGAGTGGAAGGGCGGTAGGCCCTTCGTTCTCAACCGTATCCCTCCGGCGCGTCGTCGCAACAGGACATGGGAAGAGGTCCGCGACGAGTTGCACGCTGAGGATCCGGAGCTGCGGAGGCTTTACGAGCGGGACGAGTTGGTGGTCGAGACCATCCGCAGCGCCTGGCCCGACGGAGCCCTGGACCGTGGAAGGGCATTGCTGCTGGCCTATGCAGTTATCAACGCCTTGGAGGACGACGGCTGGCTCTAGCTTTAGCGTTCCCGCCGGGCTGGGCTCTTCTCGGAAGCCTCGGTGGGGGTCAATGCTGGAATCAAGAGACCCGGATGCTCGAAGGACTTGTCGGCAAGCAGGTCCTCGACCGTGAGGATTTGAAGCCTGGGGATCATGTGCCCCAGGGCATCTGAGTAGAAGGCCCCCGCTTCGGCGGCCTCGGCCAGCATCTTCCGGGTCGGCTGCTTGATCGTGACGAGCACACCGATGGCGGCTTGCTCCCGCTCCATGACCCCTCGCAGGTCCCGAACATGGCTTGGGCCGGTGGCTCCACCCTTGACGGAAATGACGGCCTGTCGGGTCTCCCCTCCAGCTTGGTCGTGGAAATACACACGCCCGTCGATGCCCTGGTCGGCCCCCTTCTTGTGAGGAGCGCGAGCCGCCCCAATCTGCCGGAGCACCCACCACTGAAACTCGTACTTGTCTTCCCCGGCAAGGACCAGGGCATCATCCACGGAGGCTGGCTCGGCTCGAATCTCGTAGGACTGGTGGACCTCTTCTCCGTAGTCGCGTTCGAGGCGGGTCTTCATTACCTCGATGGCAATCGGAGTGATATCGATGCCGATCCAGCGTCGTTCGAGCTTCTTCGCAACGGTCACGGTGGTCCCGCAGCCGCAGAACGGGTCCAGGACGGTGTCACCTTTGTTGCTGCTGGTCCGGATGATCCGGTCGAGGAGGGACTCTGGCTTCTGAGTTGGGAAGCCGACCCGTTCTTTCTTGAACCCGGCAATGATTGACAGCTCCCACACGTCCCGGCGGGGCAGGCCCTTCGATTCCTTGTCCACCGTGAGCTTCCGGGTCTTGGTCTCAGGGTCGAGGACCTGGGTCTTCCCTTTGAACCTCTTCACGTAGCTGGGGCTGTTGGGTTCGTACTCCACATTGAACGTGGCCGGACCGGAGGGGTCTGCGGCGTAGAACAGGAGAACGTCGTGCATCCGCTGGTAGTGCTTGGCTGGGCTCGGCCAGCGCCGGTAGGACCAGATGATCTCGTTCCGGAAGCACTTGGCCCCGAAGACCGCGTCCATGAGCAGCTTGAGGTAATGGCTGGCGGTTGGGTCACAGTGGAGATAGATCGACCCCGTCCGCCGGAGGACGCGGCGTAACTCCACCAGCCGCGGAGCCATCATCGACAGGTAGGCCAGCATGTCGGTGGTGCCAAGCAGCTTGCGGAACGCCTGGAGGGCCTGGGAGACCCCCTCGGGTCCCGTCCTGACCGTCTCCTGGTAGCTCTCCCAAGCGGCCTGGTTCCATTCCCAGGTGTCCTCGAAGGCCATTTCCTGGGACGCCGCCCTGGTTCCGTCCCTCTCAGTGAACAGGAGATTGTGCTTCTGGCCCGATTTGAAGGGGGGGTCGAGGTAGACCAGGTCCACGGACTCGTCAGGGAAGTTCCTGCGGAGAACGGTCAGATTGTCGCCGTAATACAGGAGGTCCTTGGTCTCGAAAAGCGCCTGTTGCTCTCGCATCCTCCGTTCCCGGGCCGGGGAAGAGTGACATTTTGTGCCACCCCCCGCCGAGGGGGCAAATCGGCCTGGGCAGGGGAGGGCAAGCGGCTCATGGGTCCGAGAGTATACGTGCTTCAACTTTATAGTTCCCCTACGACTTGACCTCGAACGCCTGTTCGGATAGCCTCGGTGGTCCGCGCGGCCGCGGATCGTGTCACCGGGGGGACCTACGGTGCCAACCATGGCCGGGCAGGCGACGTTCGAGGAGCTCGGGACTCCATTGTCCGAGGTCACCTTCGCCTGTGTAGACCTGGAGACCACCGGCGGAGCTCCCCCCGAATCCAGGATCACGGAGATCGGGGCCGTGAAGTACCGGGGTGGGGAACGCCTCGGGGCGTTCCAGACCCTGGTCGACCCCGGAGTCCCCATCCCCCGGTTCATCACCTACCTGACGGGCATCGACGACCTCACCGTGGCTCAGGCGCCCACCATCGAGTCTGCGCTTCCCGCCCTGATCGAGTTCCTCCGAGGCACGGTGTTCGTGGCCCACAATGCGTCGTTCGACTACCGGTTCCTGAACCACGACCTGATCCGGATGGGTCACGATCCGATCCCCGGTCCCCCGGTGTGCACGGCACGGCTGGCCCGGCGGGTGCTCGCGCAGGACGTCCCAAACGTCCGGCTGGCCACCCTGGCCCAGTTCCTCCGCGCCGGGATCCAGCCCACCCACCGAGCCCTCCCGGACGCGGAGGCCTGCGCCGACGTCCTCCACGGGCTGCTCGATGCCGGCGGCCGGCTGGGGATCCTCACGCTCACGGACCTCCATCTGGCGGTCCGAGCCCGGGGGCGGGCCCACTACGCCAAGGTCCGGCTGGCCGACGATCTTCCATCGGTGCCCGGCGTGTACATGTTCCGGCGAGCGCCGACCGCCTCGGGTCCCGGCGAGGTCCTGTACGTGGGGAAGTCCAAGAACATCCGGACCCGGGTTCGTTCCTATTTCTACGGCGACGACCGGCGGAAGATCGAGAGCCTCCTGGGCGAGACGGGGGCCGTCGAGACCCGTCCGTGCTCCACGGAGCTCGAGGCATTGGTGCTGGAGGCTCGCCTCATCCGCCGCCATGCTCCTCGCTACAACCGCAGGGGCAAGGGGTGGCGCCGGTACGTGTACCTGAAGCTCGACCTCGACGAGGCATGGCCCCGGCTGAAGGTCGTTCGGCGAGCGAAGGGGCGCGGAACGTACCTCGGTCCGTTCACCAGCTCCGCGGCGGCCCGGCAGGCGAAGGAAGCTCTGGAGGACGCCTTCCCCATCCGGCGGTGCACGTTCCCGATGGGGCGGGGCACCAGGTTCTCACCATGCGCGCTGGCCGACCTGGGCCGGTGCGCCGCTCCCTGTGACAGCCGCATCGATCTCGAGCGCTACGAGGGGCTCGTCCGGTCCCTCCGGCACGCCCTCTCCGAACCGGGCGGGCTCCTCGCGGCGCTCGAGGCCAGGATGGAGCGGCTGGCCGCGTCGGAACGGTTCGAGGAGGCGGCGGGAGCGCGGGACCGGCTCCGGTCCCTGGTCCCGGCCCTGGCTCGGGCTCGAAGGGAGCGGTGGCTGGTGGAAGCGGGCCGGCTGGACATCGAGGCGGAGGGACGACGGGTCTCGTTCCGTGACGGCGCCCTGATGCTTCGTGGTGACGAGGCGGGGTTTCCCGTTCCCATCCCCCTGGAAGCCGCGGACGAGGTCCGGGCGGCCTCCGGGTGGCTGACCTCGCGTCCCGTTCGGGTGGTAGCCGCTGATCACCCACCGGCCGAGCCGGTGGCCGGCGGCGCCGAGCTCGCCCGGCTGGGCCGCCGGCTGAAGCTCACACCGATCGGATCCGATCGGTGATCGTCGGAACCCCATCGGTGACCCGCACCCACCGTCCTTCCCGAACGACGTCGTAGGCGGCGAAGGCGCACGGAACTCCCTCCGCGGTGAGCAGGTCGGCACGATCCATGAGCTGGAAGTGGAGGTGTGGAGCGGTGGAGTTCCCGGTGCTCCCCACGCGCCCCAGGACCTCCCCCTTGCGAACGGTCTGCCCCTCGGTGACCGCGACCGAGCCCGGGACCATGTGCGCGTAGAAGGCGTGAGCCACGTCGCTCTCCACGACGACGTGGTTCCCCGCGATCTTGTTGACCAGCCGTTCCGTGAGCCGGAACGAGAACGCGTTGCCGATGACCTTCAGGATCTCCCACGCCGGATACAGCCACTCAACCTCCTCCGTACCGTCCCGGGCGCGCACCACCTTCCCCTCCAGCGCCGCGTGGATCGGCTCTCCATATCCGTAACACTCTCGGGTCCGGACCCCCACGAGCCACGTCCGCATCGCTCCGGCCGGGTGCGGGTGCTTCCGGTCGTCCAGGCGCCATAGGTCGAACGCGTACCGCTGGCCGAGCTGGTTCGTCCCGTGGCTGGGGATCCTGGTTGCGGGCGAGTGGGCGGCGCTCCAATGACCCCGGAGCGGGAAGTCGGCCACCAAGGCACCTTCGAGCTCGCTGGCATCGCCCCGGCCGGATCGACCCACACGCCAACGGTGGCACCGCAGCGTTCGACTGGCAAGGCGCACCGATACACTGGGTCCATGGAGCGCGCGGTCATCGTCGAGGGCGTGCGGACACCGATCGGGAAGTTCCTGGGCTCGTTCGCCGACGTTCCCACCGTGGACCTGGGCATCGCGGCGGCCACCGAGGCCCTCCGGCGTGCGCGCGTCGATCCCGGGGACGTCGACGAGGCCGTGTTCGGCCACGCCCGCCAGGCCGGGAACGGTCCGAACACCGCTCGCCAGGTGGCCTATCGCTCCGGTCTCCCTCAGGAAGTCCCCGCTCACACGGTCAACATGGCCTGCGGGTCGGGGGTGAAAGCCATCGAAGTGGCGGGCCAGCAGGTGGCCCTGGGCCAGGCCGAGGTGGTGCTGGCGGGCGGCTACGAGAACATGACCCGGACCCCGGCGATCCTGGACCGGATGCGCCTGGGGTATTGGATGGGCAACGCCCCGGTCCACGACGGGATGTACCGGGACGGGTTCCTCGATCCTCTGTGCGGACTGGTGATGGGCGAGACCGCCGAGAACCTGGCACAAAAGTACTCCATCCCTCGCGAGGAGCAGGACGAGTTCGCCCTCCGCACCCAGCAGAAGGCCCAGGCCGGCGCGGCGCGGCGGGCCAAGGAGATCGTTCCGGTCGAGGTTCCCCAGCGGAAAGGGGACCCCATCGTGGTCGCCGAGGACGAGCATCCTCGTCCGGAGACCACCATGGAGGTCCTGGCCAAGCTGGCGCCGGTGTTCGCCGAGGACGGCACCGTGACCGCGGGAAACGCCAGCGGCGTCACCGACGGGGCCGCGGCCGTTGTGGTGATGAGCGAGTCGCGAGCCCGCGCCGAAGGCCGGGAGCCCCTGGCCCGCATCGTGGCCTCCGCCTCAGCCGGAGTTGACCCGGCGTACATGGGGATCGGCGTGGTCCCCGCGGTGACCAAGGTTCTGGAGCGGAGCGGCCTGCAGATGAGCGACTTCGACGTGGTGGAGATCAACGAGGCGTTCGCCGCCCAGGTCCTGGCGGTGGACCGGGAGCTGAAGCTGGACCACGACCGCCTGAACCCCAACGGCGGGGCCATCGCCCTGGGCCACCCCATCGGGATGTCCGGGGCGCGAATCGTCCTCACTACCGCGTATGAGATGCGAGAGAGGGATTACTCGCTTGGGCTGGCCGCTCTGTGCATCTCCGGGGGCATGGGCATGGCCATGGTCCTCGAGCGGGCGTAGCTCAGCCGGCCACGGCCCAGATCACGATGGCCGCGATGACGGCCAGGGCGACCCCGAACAGGATGAGGTCGTTCCGCTTGACCTTCCCCGGCTGCATCGCGTTGAAGCCCATGTCCGGTTCAGCGTAGCAGGGCGTTCACTCTTCGAGGCCGTGCAGCAGGTCGCCGAAGGTCCGGGCGTTCCTGGTCCCGAAGTCCCGGTAGCAGTTGTTGAACAGCGCGTGCGTCTCTCGAGCTTGCCCGGTGAGCCCCTGCACCCTGGGGACCCACTCCTCCAGCTCCCGGTCGGAGTAGTCGTACTTGAACCGCTCGACCACCGAGATGCCTTTCTTCTCCCACGTCTCCGACCGGCGGCCGTGGAACCTGACGAAGGCGTACCGGTCGGACGTCGCTTCCGCGACCGGCGGGATGCTGGAGGCGAACCCCTGGGGCATGTCGACGCACACGAACGGGATCTTCTCGGAGCGGAGGAAGTCCAGGGTCCGTTGGGTGCTTCGTTCGTCGTCGAACCACGTGTTCTGTCGAAGCTCGACGGCGATGTCGTAGTCCGGAAGCCGGTCGCGGGCGGCAACGATCTCCGCGCGAGACGGACGGCCCGGCATGAACCACTGGGGGAACTGGAACATGATCACCCCCAGCTTGCCCGACGAGTGCAGCGGCATGAGGGCTTCGCGGAACATCTCCCACACTCGATCGACGGTTTCGTCCCCGAGATGCTTCGGGTACAGGTTCGCGGGGGCGTCCTCGGGCAGCGACTCGCGGATCTCCTTGGGGAGCCCTCGGGCCTTGGTCGGATGACCCGTCATCACCGAGAACGCCTTGACGTTGAACACGAACGTCTTGGGGGTCCGCTCCACCCACAGCTCCGCGTTGCGCCGGCTGGGGAGCCCGTAGTAGGTCGAGTCGACCTCCACCACGTCGAACTGGGAGGCGTAGTACTTCAGGCGCTCCTCTGGGTTCTTGGCCTCGGGCGGGTACCAGCCTGATTCGAGGAGGGTCTTGTCCGTCCAGGACGACGTGCCGACTCGGAGCTCGCCCACCTACACGCGGGTGCGGCGGCGACGGATGGTCCGAAGGGCCTCTCGCAGCGGCTCGAGGATGGACTCCTCGTCGATCTCCATGGCCAGCTCCTCGACGGAGCCGATGTCCTTGAGGGCATCCTCCAACGTATCCCCGGCCGCGTTCGCCAGGCGCAGGGCCTGGATCAACAGCGAGGTGTAGTCGGCATTGAACGCCTTGCCGCACCAGGGACAGTGGCCTCCGGCCTCGACCATCTGCTCCGGCAGGAACTCCCGCCCGCAGTTTGCGCAGGTCCCTCGGATCCTCATGCTCGCCCCGCCACCGGCCGAGGGGCGGCCACCAGGTCCGTGACGATGTCGGCCAGCGCGAACGGGTCTACCGGCTTGGTGAGCCAGGCGTCCGCTCCCGACCACTTGGCCAGCCAGGTGTCCTGGGCCCGGGCCAGGATGATCACCACGCGGCCGAGGAACGGCTCCGCGGCGCCCTTGAGGTCCTTGGCCACCGCGAAGGCCCCTGCGCCGGAGGCGATCTCGTCCGCCACCACCAGGTCGGGGCGCTCCCGCCAGGCCACCGCGAGTCCCCGGATGCCGTCGGCGGCTTCCAGATACTCCCAACGCTCCCCCGACCGGCGTTCCAGCGTGCCGATGGCCACCTCGAGCTGGTGGCGGAGGGCAGGATCCGGGGAGATCATCAGGGCCTTCACGCCCGTCATTGTACCGGCAGCCACGACCACCCCCGCCATTCCTCGACGTCCACGACGATGGTGGGACCCTGCGGCGGCATCGTGACGTACTGCTCGTATTTCTCTCGCAGCAGCGTCAGCGCCCGGTCGCGCTCCTCTCCACCCTCGACCACTCGCCCGGTGCCCCGCATCCGGACCCACCACAGCTTGGGCCAGTCCTCCTCGTAGTGGTCCACCAGGACGGTGACCGCCGGGTTCGCGCGGATGTTCCGGATCCGCTGGAGCTCCCTCTCGGACTTCGGTTTCTGATCGACGCTCGAGAGCAGGCTGTCGCCGTCCAGTGCGAACACCACAGGGACCAGGTGGGGGCGGGCTCGCCGGTCGACGGTGGCCATCCGGGCCACCCGGGCCTCGGCGACCAGGCGGCGCATGACGGCCTCCTCCACGGGCGCACCTTAGCGCCCTGAGCCGTGCAGGAATCCGGCCCAAGGGTGGCGAATCCTTGCTCTGTCCCATCCACCTGAGGAGATGCCCGTGCTCCGACGTCTTGGCCTTGTCGCTGTCCCGTCCCTGCTGGCCGCCCTGCTGGCGTTCCCGATCCCCGCCGGTGCGGCCCCTGAGGACATCCGCATCGTACGAGACCAGTTCGGCGTGCCACACGTGTACGCCCAAACCGCGGAGGGGGCATCCTACGGGGCCGGCTACGCGCTGGCCCAAGATCGCCTGTGGCAGCTGCACGTGTTCCGCCGCGTGGCCAAAGGCCGGCTCTCCGACATCCTGGGGCCACTGGTGGTGGAGATCGACCGGACGGTTCGGTTCTTCACGTACACGGAGGAGGAGCGGGCCGCTCGGTTCGCCGCGTACCCTCCCGACATCCGGGCGAACCTCCAGGCGTTCGCCGACGGCATCAACGCGTGGATGGACGTGGTGCGCACCGATCCCACGAAGCTTCCCTTCGAGTTCGCCCACTTCGGTGAGCCGCTGGACGAGAACTGGACGGTCGACGACAGCGTGGCCCTCGGCGACGTGCTGATCCTGTCGTTCGGCTCGGGCGGGGGCGGCGAGCTGGCCAACGCCGCGCTGCTGGCCGACCTGGTTGACCGGTTCGGCCAGACGGAGGGTCTGCAGCGGTTCGACGACCTGGTCCTGACCAACGACCCAGACGCGCCGTCCAGCATTCCCCGGGGCTACCCGTACGACCGCCGGACCACCCTGGCCCGGGTCCCCGAGGCCGAGAGCCATCGCGGGCTGGAGGAGGACGCTCGCCTGGGCATTGAAGCCTCGGAAGCCGGATCGGAGGCGTCGCCGGCGGCCACCGGCGCCCTGTCCCAGCTCCGGCTGATCCCGGACGTCCGCACCGCGCTGGCCGGGTACGAGACCCTCGAGCGGGGGCTGCGGCAGCTGGACCGGGTGTTCACGTTCGGCTCCAACGCCCAGATCGTGGGGCCCAAGATGTCCGAGACCCGGAACGCCGCGCAGACCGGCGGTCCCCAGGTCGGATATCTGCTCCCGCAGTGGCTGGCGGACTTCGGCATCCACGGCGGCAACCTCGACGCCACCGGGATGACCTTCGCCGGAGCCGGCCCCGCCGTCCTGATCGGCAGGGGGCCGGGGTTCGCGTGGACCACCACGACGGGGGCCTCGGACCTGTCCGACACGTATGTCGAGCAGCTGAACCCGGAGAACCCTCGGGAGTACCTGTGGAACGGGCAGTACGAGCCCATGGAGTGCCGGACCGAGGAGTACACACTTCGCGGAGTCCCGTTCCAGAGCGAAGAGATCTGCCGCACGCGGCACGGCCCGGTGTTCGCGTTCGACGAGGCCAACGGCGTGGCCTACTCGCTGCGCTACGCGTGGTTCAACCGCGAGGGGCAGACCGTGGAGGGCTTCTTCCGCTTCAACGAGGTGCAGAGCGCCGAGGACTTCGCCACGTACTCGAACTACTTGTCGTCCAACCACAACATGTTCTACAGCGACGACCGGGGCACCGCGGGCTACTGGCACCCGGGAAACCATCCGGTTCGAGTCCCCGGCGTAGACCTTCGGCTGCCCCAGGACGGCACCGGCGGCTCGGAGTGGCAGGGACTGCTGCCCATCCGAGAGGTGCCGCACGCCGTGAACCTTCCCCGCGGATGGCTGACGAACTGGAACAACCAGCCGGCACAGCCCTGGTACCGGGAAGAGGCCCATCCCGTGCTGGACAACGTGGTGGATCTCCAGGCCGCTCTGGACCCGGCGGGCGCGCCACTGCCCGATCCGAACGGCGGGGGGATCAATCCTGACGGCCGCGTGGACTTCGAGGACCTGTCCGCGAACCTCCGGTACGCGGCGTTCAAGGATCACCGGGATACGGCCTTCCGCCGGTTCCTCCCCCAGACGGGGCTGACGTCGGACCTGGCAAGCCAGGCCGCGGACGTGGTTCTCGGATGGGACGGGTTCCGGACCGATCGCGACGGCGACGGCCTGTACGACTCGGCCGGCTTGACCATCGTGGACCGGTGGGTGACCCGGATGCGCGACGCGGCGTTCGCCGACGACCTCGGCGACCTGTCGGGCTCCGCGTCGGAGAGCCTGCTGTGGCACGTGCTGGCTCCGGACGACCAGCTGTCCTTGGGCTTCGACTGGCTGGGCGGTGGGACCCCCGGCGCCCTGGCCGCCGTGGCGTTCGAGGAAGCCGTT
>DAITPV010000008.1:0-20591 GCA_036833435.1 Actinomycetota bacterium
CAAGGATGTGCCCCACCAGATCTTCGAGGGCGTGGAAGCGGGGCCCCTGGAGCCGAACCGGCTCACGATCCGCATCCAGCCGGACGAGGGCGTCTCCCTGTCGTTCACCGTCCAGCGACCCGGCCTGGGGATCAACCTCGATCGGGCGTCACTCGAGTTCGACTACGGGAAGACCTTCGAGGACCAGCCGCTGGTCGAGGCCTACGAGCTCCTGCTCCTCGAGGCCATGCACGGCGATCAGACCCTGTTCATCCGCCAGGAGGGGCTGGAGCGTGCGTGGGAGGTCCTGGACGGCGTGTTCACCGACCCTCCGGAGCTGGAGGACTACGAGGAAGGGTCCTGGGGGCCGGTGGGGGCGGACGCCCTGATCGCCCCCCGCCGCTGGCTCACCGACTAGCTGGCAGGTTCAGCTGGGTCGGCTTCTTGCTTCTTCTTCCTCTTCGACGTGCCCTTCGCGCGGGGCTTGGACGCCGGCGCGCGGTCACGAAGAGAGTTGATGGCTCTGGCCACGTGCCTGCTGGCCATCTTCAACCGCGCCGTGTCGGGGTCACGGTCCGTCGATAGGGTCCGAGCCCACTCCTCCAGCAGATCCCCCTCTACCCCGGCCAGTTGGTCCACGGCGATCGACAAGGTCGCGTTCGCTGCGGGGGCCGACCCTCCGGCCTGCCCCTGGGGAAGCACCTTGGCGTGGGCGACCTCTCCGCCGGTCTTCTTGGCCTGGTACATGGCCCGATCGGCTCGATCGATGAGGCTGGCGGCGCTCTCCGTTTGATGGTCGGCGAAGACCAGGCCGACCGCGGCGCTCAAGCGAACCTCATCGGTTGGGGTGGCCTGGATCGGTTCCTCGATCGAGCTCACCAAACGTCCGGCCACCGTTCGAGCCTCCGCCTGGCTCTCGAACGACTCGCACACGGCCACGAACTCGTCCCCTCCGAGCCGGGCAACCATGTCTGCGGGCCGGATGACCATCCGGAGCCGTTGCGCCGCCTCCACCAGGACGCGATCGCCGGTCTCGTGGCCGTATCGATCGTTGACCTCCTTGAAGTGGTCGAGATCGATGTACATCACCGCGAGGGTGGAGGGCTTCCGCCGCTGCCTGGCGAGTGCGGCGCGGATGTGCTCGAGGAGGGCTACCCGGTTGTACATGCCGGTGAGGGGATCGTGGATGGCGTAGAAGTTGAGGAGGGCCTCCCGATGCCGCTGCTCGGTGACATCCAGGGCCACGACGTAGACTCCGGATTTCCACTCGTCCGGCGCGATCCGAACCTCGAGCCATTGGTCGCTCGAGCCTGCGCGGACCTCGAGGAGTTCGGTGCGCTGCGTCGCCAGGACCGTGCGCATGGCCTCCTGGACTCGCTCCTGGTCCTCTGTCTCGAACAGCTCCAGCCAGTCGTCGCCGACGCCGGGGACATCCGAGGCGGCCAGGGCGTGCCAGGCGCCGTTGGCCTGAATGAGGCGCAGGGCCTCGTCCGTTCGCATCACCGCGACGGGGAGCCCATCCGTCTCCGGACCGGCCTGTCCCGCTCTGACCGCTCCCTCCCAGGAACCCTGGGGCTCCGGGCGGGGCAGCTTCGGATTCAACGCGTTCGGTCGAGCCTCCGACTCGGACGGGGTGTGGTTCACTGCTCCTCCCCTTGATCCGGTGGGCGCTCTCGGGCACCCAATGAGGGCCGGTCGTCGGGGAGAACGAGTCGGAGGGTTCTCTCCCCTTTCGCCCTAGCCGGCCTGCGTGGGGGGGTGAGGGTCGTTTGAGGGACTGCCGTGATCAGCGTAGCCGGGCGGCAGGGATGGCCGAAGAAGTAGGACTTGGCTGGAGCCGTGCTTCCCATTGAGCACCTCGATTCGGGCTACCGCGGAGCGCGGCCGAGGTCTGGAGCAACGACTCCGACAAAGAGGATAAACATCGAACCGAGGGCTGTCAATCGCGTGTCGGGAATCTGGCCGGGTCAGACGGATGTCACGAGCTGGTCGATCGGCAGGCGGCCCCCGATGACCTCCAGAGCCACTTCCGCCAGCCGGCGATTGTTATTCCGAGCGTACGTTCGAAGGACCTCGAACGCCCGGTCCATGGACAGCTCGGCCCGCTCGCTCACGACGCCCTTGGCCTGCTCGATCACCACTCGGCTGTTGAGGGCCGTCTGGAGCTGATCCGCGAGGATCCGGGCTTCCCGAACCGAGCGCTCCTGGAGAAGGCCGATGGTGGCCACGTCCGCCAGGGCCCGGCCGATGGCCGACTCCGTTTCGCTCAACCGCCCGGGGCTCCGCCGGAACAGGTTGAGGGCTCCGATCACCTCGTTCCGCAAGCGCATGGGCGCCGCCTCCACCGAGTGGAAACCGGCGGCCAGGGCCTCTCGCTGGAAGTTGGGCCACCGATCGGTGGAGTCGAGCCGTTCCACGACCACCCGCTCGCCGGTGCGGAAGCAATCCAGGCACGGGCCCTCGTCGTTCTGGAGCTCGACGAGCTCGAGCATCCGGGCCTCCTCGGAGGACGAGGCCACCGCTCGGAGCGTCCCCCGTGCATCGGCCAGCACCAGCCCGGCCGCATCCACGTCCAGGAGCTCCACCGCGCTGCGGGCCAGGGTGTGGAGGAAGTCCACCACGTCGAAGTCCCGGACCAGGGTGTCGGCCAGCTCCACCAGGGTTCTGCTCAGCCGGGCTTCCCGATCTGACACCGACTCGGTCATGGCGCGAGCCTCTCCCGCCGGGCAACGATGGCTCCGGCGACGTCGTAGATCGATCGCTCGTTCGCGTAGGAGAAGGATCGGATGCGTGCCAGCGCGTCGACCAGGGAGCACTCCAGCTGAGCGGCCACCATTCCCGTGGCCTGGTGCACGATGGCCCGGTGGCCCCATGCCTCATGGGGCCGGTCCCCGTCGAGCCCTCCAACGTCTCCGGGGCGGGTCCCGAACCGGTCCTCGAGGAGGGACCCCGTGGCCATCTCGGCCAGCACGAACCCGTCGGTGAGCTGATCATCGGAGAGCATCCCGGGCGCCCCGCGATTCAGGTACAGGACGCCGAGCCGGATGGCGCCCAGCTGCAGGGGAAGGGCGAACACCGCCCGGACGCCGGCTGCCACGGCCGCCTCCGCGAACATCGGCCACCGAGAGGCCGTCGCCGAAAGGTCGGGCTCCAGGGAAGCGGTGCCGCTCCGGAACGCATCGAAACAGGGTCCCTCACCGAGCGTGAATTGGAGATCCTCGATGCTCTCGGCCTTTCCACGTCCGTCCGACGAGGCCACCACGGTCCCCGCCTCCTGGTCGGACATCAGGATCACCACGGCGGAGTCGACGCTCAGGATGTCGACGCATCCCAGGCACAACTGGTCGTTGCGAGAGCCCTCGGGGGAGAGCTCCGCGATCCTGGAGGTGATTCGGGCTTGGCGATCAGAGTTCATAGTCTTGGCGGGTCGCCCTGGGCAGGGCCCCGCGACCGTATTCATCCCCTTGATACATGGTCGAGGAACCTCAGGGTCAATCATAGGATACGCGGGGTCGCACTCGCACGCCCGGCTCGGGAACCTGGGGGCCGGATACCCGCGTATGAAGGGGTGATCGTGGGAGACCACAGGCTGCGGGGAGGGCTCCGCCGGGGGCCGAATCCCCTCTGGGCGAAGGCTCCATGGGTCCTGTTCCGGTATCCGGGGCTCCTGGCCGCGGTGGCCGTGGGGGCCCTGCTGCTCTCGCTGGGCCTCACCGCCTACCCGCTGTTCGTCTCGGCGTCCTCCAGCACCCTGCTCGACTCCGAGATCTCCGCCCCGATCGTGAGTCGCTATGGGGCGGGGATGCAGTACACCAGCACGTTCGTCCCGCTGGACGAACGGATCCCGCCTGGCGACCAGTCGGGACCGGTGCTCCACGAGGTCCGCGCGGAGCTCTTCACCGGGCGGGCAGCGGCGAGCCCCCTCCTGGGCTCCACCGTGTCGTCGATCCACGGTCCTGATGTCACCGTCGCCCCGGCGGACCACCCCAATCGAACCCGTGAGGGGAGCCTGTTCGCCGGCACCGGGGCCGTCGAGCACATCACGGTGCTGGACGGGGAGGACGGTGATGGGGCGTGGCTCCCCGACATCGTCGCCGACGGGATCCACGCCCGTCCGGGAGACGTGGTCCGGATCGAGACGCAGGACGGGGGTTTCTTCGAGGTCGAGGTTGACGGCGTGTACCGCACGCTGACCACCGAGCCCCGTCGGGGGTACTGGCTTCAGTGGAGCCAGCAGATCTATCCGGCGGCATCATGTCCGGGTGGAGGCGGAGGATGCCCGCCACCACCGCCGTTCATCCTCCTGGACAACGCCCAGCTCCTCGAGGCGTACGAGGAGATGGGGGTGACCGCGGCGACGTTCGGGTGGCAGGCACCCCTCCGGCCGGGGCTCAAACCATCCCTCGATGAAGCCATTCATCTCCGCGAGTTCATCGGCCGGTTCCGCGACGAGATGGGCATGGAGGAGACGCGGATCGGCCGAATCTTCCATTGCTGCTTCGAGCGAATCATGCTCGGCCAGTCGGAGGCCACCTCGTTCTCCACCCAGATCGGCCAGGTGATCAGCATCGTGGAGGAGCGGATCGCCGCCCTCCGGGGCCCCGGCCAGGTGCTCCAGACGGCCGGGATCCTGGTGGCCCTGGCCGTCCTGGCCAGCGCGGGGATCTTCGGGCTGGCAGCGAGATCGACGGAGAAGCGTCTGCTGTTCTCCCGGGGGGCCGGTCCGGTCTCCGTGGGGGCCAGGTCGATGGTGGAGTCCCTGGCCGCCTGCGTGTTCGGAGCCGCCGCCGGCCTGGGACTGTGCCTCCTGCTCGTGGCCTGGCTGGGGCCGGAGGGGCCGCTGGCGTCGAGCGCCTTTCGATCGGCCGTGCTGGTCAGCGCCCTGGCCGCGGTCGGTGCGGCCGTCACGGTGGGGGTGGCCTATGCCGTGGGGTCCGGCGCCCAGGGCCAGCATCGGAGATCGGGCCTGGCCATCCTGGGCCGGATCCCGTGGGAGGTGGTGCTCCTCGGCGTGGCATTCCTGCTGTGGCGCAGGCTCCAGTCGACCCAGGGAGCCGTCCTTGACCCGGGCCAGGGGATCAGGTCCCCCAGTCCCGCCCTGCTGCTGTTCTCCATCGCCTTCCTGGGTGGGTGCGCGTTGCTGGGAGCCCGGGTGTTCCGCATGTTCGCCCGGCGCGAGAAGAACGCCGGCCGGATCTGGACGTACCTGGCAGCTCACCGGCTCACCGGGCCCACGAACCTGACCCTGGCCTTGTTCGCGGCGGCCGGACTGTGCCTGGGCGTGTTCGTTCAGTCACTGACGCTGGTCCGATCGCTGGAGGACTCGGTGGACGCCAAGGCCCGGCTGTTCGTGGGCAGCGACGTGGGCGTGTGGGTCACTCCCTCGACCGTGCTCCCCGACGAGCTTCCGGTTCCGGCCACCCGGGCAACGATCCTTCGGGAGGCAGGAGTGGCTGGGGCCCAGCTCTTCGACCTGCTGGCGGTTTCGCCCGACACACTGGAGTCGGTGGCCTACTGGGATCCGGGATTCTCGGACGTTCCCCTCGGCACACTCCTGGACCGGCTCGAGGGAGGTGGCGACGGGCCGGCGCCGGTGCTGGTGGCCGGCGAAGGTCTCTCGGGGGTCACCTCGCTGGAGGTCAACCAGACCTCTTTCCCGGTGGAGGTGGTGGGACGCGCATCCGCGTTCCCTCGGATGGTGGTGGGCCGCCCCCTGGTGATCATCGACGAGTCCGCCCTGGCCGGCTTCTACCCGGAGGGCGCCAGCCCCGCCGACGGATCGAGTGGCAGGACGGAGATCTGGCTGCGGGGCGGGGTCCCGGAGGCGCTGGAGGCCCTGTCGGACCTGGGGGTTCGGCCGCTGCAGGTGGTCTCGGCGGCGGAGGTCAAGGACATCCCCTACATCGCCGCGGTGATCGACACGTTCGTGGTCCTCAACGCGCTGGGCCTGGCCACCGCGCTCCTGGTGGTGGCGGCCATGGTCATGTACCTCCAGGCCAGGGAACGATCGCAGATCGTGTCGTACGGCCTGTCGCTGCGGATGGGCATGCGCCCGGCCAACCACCGGCGCTCCCTCGTGCTGGAGGTCGGCTCGGTCCTGGGCTCCTCATACGTCGTGGCCGTGGCCCTGGCGCTGGTGGCCGCGCTCCTGCTGGTTCGGCTGCTCGATCCCCTGGTCACCATCCCGCCCGAGCCGACGCTGACGGTCCCGGTCGTGCCGATCGCTCTGGTGCTCGTGGGGCTGGTGCTGGCGGCGTGGATCGGGGCGTGGTTCGCGCACCGCCGGGCCAACACCGCGCACCTGGGAGAGGTGATGCGCGTTGCGGAATGACCCGCTGGCTGCTCGGTGCACGGAGCTGGTCCGCACCTACCCCACGGCCACCGGTGACGTCCCGGCACTCCGAGGGGTCACCGCGGAGGTCCCCCGGGGACAGCTCACCGCCGTCCTGGGCCCCTCGGGGAGCGGGAAGTCCACGCTCCTTCGCCTGATGGCCGCGATGGACCGGCCCACCTCGGGATCCCTGGTTCTGGAGGGGACCGAGGTCCATCGGGCGTCCTGGCGCAGTCTGCGCCGGCTCCGGCGGGAGGCGGTGGGGTACGTGTTCCAGCGCCCGTCCGACAACTTCGTCCCCCACCTCACCCTCGGCGAGCACCTCCGACTGGCGGCTCGCGGCGCCTCGGCGTCGCCGCTGGTGGATCCCAAGGAGCTCCTGGAACGGCTGGGGATGGCGCACCGCGTGAACCATCGAGCCGAGGCTCTGTCCGGAGGGGAGCAGCAGCGAGGGGCTCTGGCTCAGGTTCTGGTGGCGGGGGTCACGATGATCGTGGCCGACGAGCCCACCGCCGAGCTCGACAGCGTCTCCGCGAGCAACTTGATCGACACGTTGATCCGGCTCCGGGACGCTGGGGTGACGTTCCTGATCGGGACCCACGACCCGGCGCTGCGCCGAGCGGCGGACCAGGTCCTCGAGCTGGAGCACGGGGCGCTGAAGGGAACCCGGGAGCACCCCGGGATGGCCGGCCTTCGCGAGCGCCCGGACCGGTGGTTCGCCGGCCCCGAGGGTGACTCGCGTGCGGCCGCCCCGGTCCTCGAGGTCGAGGACGTGACGAAGTCCTATCGGCGGGGGAGCGAGGTGGTCCACGCGCTCCAGGACGTGAGCCTCGAGGTGCGCGCCGGCGAGTCCGTGGCCCTCATGGGCCGGTCGGGGTCGGGGAAGACCACGCTCCTGCACGTGGTCGGCGGCTGGGAGGACCCGGACGACGGCCGCATCGTGGTCGCCGGCGAGGAATCGAAGGGGGCGCCGCAATGGAGGATGGTCGCCGTGGTGCCCCAGAAGCTGGGGCTGATCGAGGACCTCTCCGTGCGGGCCAACATCCAGTACCCGGCCCGGCTGACCGGCCGGCTGGCCGAGACCGGCGATCTCGTGGAGGAGCTCATCGACTGGCTGGGGCTGGCGGACCTGGAGTCCCGGTACCCCAGTGAGACCTCGGTCGGGGAGCAGCAGCGCACCGCCCTGGCTCGGGCCCTGGTGCTCCGGCCGAAGCTGCTCCTGGCCGACGAGCCCACCGGCCACCAGGACGAGGTGTGGGGGCGAGCGGTCCTCACCACGCTGCGGCGTGCCGCTTCGTGGGGAACGTCCTGCCTGGTGGCCACCCATAACCGGGAAGTCGCCGAGCGGCTGGACCGGATCATCGCCGTCTCCGACGGCCGGGTGTCCGACCCTGTGGAGGGCCGAGGCGGCGCGGTGACCCCCAGCGGCAGCCCCTTCGCCCGCCCCAGCTAGGAACTGACCACTCACTGGGGCTTATTGCAAGGACTTGCAACAGAAGGTGCTTGCAGCTAGCATGAGGGCATGACCGGGCGCGGCCCCCTGGTTCTCCTCACTCTGGCCCTCCTCGCCGGGCCGGCCTGCTCCACGAGCTCGGCCGAGGGCGGAGCCGCGATCGACGTGGTCACCACGGTCTCCCCGATCACCAACATCGCGGAGAACGTGGGCGGTGACCTGGTGGACATCACCGGCATCGTCCCCGAGGGAACCAACAGCCACGAGTTCGAGCCGGCTCCTTCGGACGCCCGGGTGATGGCCGAGGCCGAGGTGGTGTTCGTGAACGGCCTGAACCTGGAGCTCCCGACCCTGGAGCTGGCCGAGGCCAACGTGGCCGACGGCGTCCCCATCGTGAAGCTCGGCGAGCGGACGGTGACTCCCGAGGAGTACATCTTCGATTTCAGCTTCCCGGAGGAGGAGGGCGACCCCAACCCTCACCTGTGGACGAATCCGCCCTACGCCGGCCGGTTCGCCGAGATCGTCATGGAGACGCTCTCCGACCTCGACCCGGACAACGCTGGCACCTACCGGCAGAACTACGAGGCCTTCGCGGCACGGATCGACGAGCTGGACGGACTGGTCCGGGACGTCACGGCGACGGTGCCGGAGGAGAACCGGAAGCTGCTGACCTATCACGACTCGTTCCCGTACTTCGCTCGCGAGTACGGGTGGGAGGTCATCGGGGCCATCCAGCCGTCCGATTTCGGCGACCCGACCCCCCGGGAGGTTGCGGATCTCATCGAGCAGGTTCAGGAGGAGCAGGTCCCGGCGATCTTCGGCTCCGAGGTGTTCCCCAGCCCGGTCCTGGAACAGATCGCCGATGAGACCGGCGCCGAGTACGTGGACGACCTTCGCGACGACGACCTCCCCGGCAGCCCGGGGGACCCGGAGCACACCTACCTGGGACTGATGGTGTTCGACTACCGAACGTTCATGGGCGCCCTGGGCGGCGACGTGTCGGCGTACGAGGGCTTCGACACCGGGAACGTGGCCGACGGAGACGTGGAGTATCGAGAGTGAGCGACCTGGTCCGTCTGGAGCGGGTGACCTGCGCGTACCGCGGCGAGCCCGTGCTGGTCAACGTGGACCTGGCCGTCGAGGCCGGGGCGTTCATCGGCGTCGTGGGGCCCAGCGGATCCGGCAAGACCACCCTGTTGCGGGCCATCACCCGCACGGTGAAGCCGATCGCCGGACGGGTGGTGTACCCCACCGGTTCGGTATCCATCGGATACGTGCCACAGGTGGAGACGGTCAACTGGTTCTTCCCGGTCACCGTCCAGGAAGCAGTGCTGATGGCGCGGATCGACGACCGCCGGCTGCCGTGGCCCTCGCGGGAGGAGGTCCGCGACGTGGGTGAGGTGCTGGACCGCCTGGGACTCGGCGGGGTGGCCAAGCGCCACATCCGCGAGCTCTCCGGTGGACAGCAGCAGCGGGTGTTCATCGCCCGGGCGCTGCTCCGCCGGCCCCGCCTGATCCTCCTCGACGAGCCGACCAGCGGGGTGGACGTCCGGACCCGCCATGACGTCGTCCACCTGCTCCACGAGCTTCATCACGACGGCCTGGCCATCCTGGTTACCACCCACGACCTCAACGGGATCGCCGCCCACCTTCCCGAGCTGGTGTGTCTGAACCGGGAGGTGGTGGCCCAGGGACCACCGTCCGAGGTCCTGACTCCCGAGGTCCTGGAACGCACGTACGGAGCGCCGATGGAGGTGCTGCATCACGGCGGGATGCCCGTGGTCCTCGAGGGCGCCCCGCCGTCCGCCGAGGTCATCCCGATCCGAGGGGAGGAGCACCACGGACACCCTGCTTGAGCCGTTCCATTTCGAGTTCTTCCGCACCGGGATGGCGGTGGCCACCCTGGCCGGGGTGCTGTGCGGGCTGGTCGGGGTGTACGTGGTCCTCAGGGGGATGAGCTACATCGGCCACGGCCTCTCCCACGCCATCTTCGGAGGTGCGGTGGTGGCGTTCGTGGCCAACATCAACTTCTACCTCGGCGCCGGCGCGTGGGGGGTGGTGTCGGGACTGATCATCAACCGGGTGGCTCGCCGCCGGGTGATCGGCGCCGACGCGGCCATCGGGGTGGTGACCACGGCGAGCTTCGCCCTGGGCCTGGCGATCATCTCCGCCACCAGCGGGTTCACCCGGAACTTCGAGGCCGCGCTGTTCGGCAACGTCCTGGGGGTCACCGCCGGCGACCTCCTCGCCGTGGCCCTGGTCACCCTGGTGGCCGCGCTGTTCGTGTTCTTCCTGTACCGGCCCCTGCTGTTCGTGACGTTCGACGTGGAGGTGGCCGAGGCCTCTGGACTGAACGTGGGATGGATCGACGCGGCGTTCACCCTGGTCCTGGCGGCCACCATCGTGGCCACCATGAACGTCCTGGGCGTGACCCTGGTGGCGGCCGCCCTGGTGGTCCCCGCCGTGGCCGCCCGGCTGCTCACGGACTCGTTCGGCCGGATGCTGTGGCTCTCGGTGGTGATCGGAGGGCTGTCGGGGTTCGCCGGCATGTACCTGTCGTGGTACCTGAACGTGTCATCCGGCGCGTCGGTGGTGCTCGTGCAGGCCGCGGTCTTCGTGGTGGCCTACGCGTTCAGCGGAGCCCGATCGCGCCGCCGCCTGGCCCCCGTCGAAGGCACGCTCTAGGGAACCGGCGCCGCCGGAGCCTGCTCGGGGGTCCCGGGCCGGGCCCGGAACCCGCAAGAGGAGCAGCGTTCCTCGTCGGCCCCAACGAAGGTCCCGCAGTACATGCACGGGCCCTCCTGGGGGCCGTCCTTCCCTCGTTCCGCGCGAGTGGACCGGAACACCAGGAGCAGGAGGATCAGGCCGACCACCACGACGATCTCGTCCCACCCTCCCGCGTGTGCCAGCACCTCAGCCTCCCGACAGGATGACCAGTCCGCCCACCGTGAACAGGACCATGATCGCCAGGAGGGCGTACTGGGTCCGGATGGCCTGCCCGCCCTGGAACGCCGCGATGGCCCGGTCGTGGGCCAGCACCACGCCGGAGATGTGACCGATCACGATGGCCGCCACCTGGACGTACCAGATCGCCGCGGCCGAGAGGATGGCGAAGTTGATCGTGTAGGCCGCGGTGCCGAACAGGTTCCACCCGTCACCCAGCGGGTCCGAGAGCAGCGAGATGCCCCCCTGGCCCTCCAGCAGCAGGAACGAGAAGTAGTGGGCCACGGCATAGGCGAAGGCGATGGGGACCAGGGTGTGGACGAACCGAACCGCCAGCGGGTGCCACGGGATCCGGGCCACCGCCGAGGCGGCCATCATCGACAGCGCGTAGGCCCCGGCCACCAGCAGGATCACCGCCAGGAGGCCGGTGGTCCCCGCCGCCGCCCGGGCCGCCGGCGTCAGGTTCGCGGTCCACGAGTCCCACACCGACGTCCCGGTGAACCCGTCGAACGAGGTCGAGCCGATCAGGATGAGGACGAAGGCCACCAGCCCCGGCCGCGGACGCAGCTGCGGAAGCCCCGACAACGGAGGCCGGAGCATCACCCGGCCGTCGGGGGCCCGGGCAAGGGGCGCCATCATCGACAGGAGCCCGAAATACACCGCGAACCCCTCGCCGCTGCGTTGCCAGGTATCCCTGCCGAACGCCGCCATGCCGACCAGGGTGATCACCGTGTAGGCGCCGATGGCCACGGCCAGGCTCCGGGGCTCCGCTCCCGACGGATACACCAGCTCCATCCACAGGAACCCCAGGATCAGGATGCCCGCCGGCCACACTCCCCAGGACGGAGGGTAGGGGCGCCTGGGGCGGTGGCCGATCCCCAGCAACCGGGAGATGGTGTCCCAGGGGGACAGGGTGGCCCACCAGTTGCCCAGGAAGGCATGGACGAACGCCAGGCCGACCCAGAACCACACGTAGATGAACACCGGAGACAGGTTCGCGCCGGTGGCGTTCCGGCCGGCCGCGGCGGCCACGAATATCAGCAGGAACAGCGCCAGGGAGATCAGGCGAACGATCCACTCCACCACCGGTGAGGTGAGCACCGTTTGCGCCCAGTCGGGAAGGGGGCGGCCGTGCGGAGGCTCCTGCATCAGGGGGCGACGCCACAGCGCGCCCAATGCCACGAACGAGATGATCACCGCGGTTGCCGCGCCGAAGGCGAACAGCCACAGGGGGACCGGAAGGTCCAGGCGGCCGCCGAGCCCGTGGGCGGAAGCCGGAGCAGCTGTGGCCCCGACGAACAGGGCAGCCATGCCTCCCGCCACGGCGACGCGGCGGGCGATCCCCGGCAGAGCCGGGGATGGTCCTTCGGTCAGGGTGTGACCTCCAACCGGGTCAGCGGCAGCCCGGCGCCCTCGAGCTCGATCTCGAACACCCCGACGATGTCCGCGCGGAACTCGACCAGGACCTTCTCGCCGGGCACGGTGTCCACCAGGATGTCGTAGGTGTGGACGTGGACCTCATCGGCCACGTCGGCCTCGACCTCGATGCGGACCTGGTCTCCCTGGGAGACCTCGATCCGGCTCGGGCCCTGGACCCGGCCTTCCTCGATCTCGATCTCCACGGCGTCGACCGATGCGGTCGGCTCCGGGGTGGGCTCCTCAGTGGCGGTCGGTTCCACGGTTGGAGTGGTCTCCTGCGTCAGCGTGGGAGTCGCCTCCGGCGACGCCGAGCCCTCGTCGTCGGGTCGGAACAGGAAGAACAGTCCGACGACGACGGCGATCCCCACCGCAACGATCAGCCATCTGTTCATGGCTTCATGCTACCGGGAGACCCCGGAAAACGACCGTGCCCGGGCGCGAGGCCCGGGCACGGGTTCGTCTCAAGCTGTCAGCACTTGGCCTGGCGGTCCTGGCCTCCACCGCCCGAGCAGGAGTCCTTCCCCGGGCCGCCCTGGAGAACGTCTTCGTCCTGACCGCCCTTGAGGACGTCGCGGTCGGCGCCGGCCTTGAGCCGGTCGCGGCCGCGTCCACCCTGGAGGCGGTCGGTTCCGTCTCCACCGAGGAGCAGGTCCTTGCCGGGGCCTCCGCGCAGGACGTCGTTGCCGTCCAGCCCGCAGAGCACGTCCTTGCCCTTGCTCCCCTTGAGGATGTCGTTCCCGGAGGTTCCCACGACCTGGTGACCTTTGGACCCGGCCTTCCCGGGACACGTGGCCGCACCGGGCGCTCCACCGCCGGGCGACCGGACCTGGATCGTCACGTCGTCGTCGTCCACCTCGGACGGCCCGAACAGGAGCCGCGCGGTGACCCCGATCGGGTCACCGGCCTGGCCGGTCAGGTCGATGGTGGTCGACCAGGTGGCGAACCCGTCGAACGATCCCGCGTTCAGGGTCTGCGTGTAGTTCTGTCCGTCGGAGGCGCGGACCTCGACGGCCGGTGAGCCCAGCGAGGGGTCGAACACCGAGGTCCCCTGGATCAGAAGAGGAGCGGCGTCCACCACGGCGCCTTCGGCCGGCGAGCTGATCTTGATGTTCGGGATGATGAAGCTCGCCCCTCCGCACATCGCGGTGCCCGCGGCCAGATCCGGCGCCGTGGGGTCGACGTGGGTGGCTGGCGGGGTCAGCCCGCTGGCTCCCGCCGTGGCCGGAGGTACCGGGCCCGCGGAGGGGAGATCCTCCTGGGCGACGGTGTTCGGGTACGACGCGAAGGCCACCTTGTCGAGCGACACCCCGTTGTGGATCGGGAACGAGATCAGCTCGTCGCTGACGAACCGGAACCGGATCAGCGCGGGGCCTCCGGGGTTGGGGAATCGGAGGTCGTACGGATCGAAGTCAGGGTAGTGCTCGTTGATCCCGTCGATGCTCTCGATTGGGGTCCAGTTCGCCCCCGAGTCCGTGGAGTATTCGACGTGCAGGAAGTCGAACGTGGGCTCCGTGTCGTGTGCCGCCACGAACTCCACCGCGGCGGTCGGCCCCGTGAAGGTCACGGCGCTCGGCGAGGTCAGGATGGTCTCGTCCAGGTTCGTGTACATGGTCGCGTGCCAGGCGTTCTTCGTTCCGTCCTCGGTCCTCGACCCATCCGGGTTCACGGTGTCGGACGCGCCTGGGGTGCCCCTGGTCCATTCGGTTGGCGGCGGTTCAGTCGAGCTGCTGGTCACCGTCCAGCCCTCGGCGTCCGTCTCCCAGTCGAACGCGGCGTGCTCGGTGCGCGGACCGGGGTCCGGCGGATCGCGGAAGAAGTCGTACCCCTCCCCGCCGTTGGTGTCGGTGCCGACGCTCCCGTTGCACCGAGTGGAGCGGACGGCGAACTCGTAGTCTTTGGCGGGATCGAGGCCGAACACCTCGACCTGGTGGAGCGTGCTGAGGACGTGGGTCCCCACCTGGATCCAGGACGACGCTCCCTGCTCCCGGAAGAGCACGATCGAGTCCGACTCCACGTTGGTGTCCCAGGTCACGGTGACTGCTCCGCTGGTGGCGCCGTCGTGGATCCCCACGTTCGAGATCACCGGAGCCGGGCCGGCCAGGCATGGCCGTCCATCGGGAGGTGCGGTCTGCCCGTTGGTGTACAGCACCAGGCGGGGCCGGAGGTCCGGTCCGCCGGAGCGCCGGTTGAACCCGAAGTCCATGCCGAACAGGCCGGCGATCGGCGCCACCGTGGCGTCGTACCGGAACGCTGCTTTTCGGGCTCCGCCGTCGACCACCAGGGTGTCCTTGAGGTCCTGGAGGTCGCCGCACTGGAACGTGAACGCGTAGCGCTCGTACGCACCCACCTTGTAGGTGGTCTCGGCAGGGATCCGGGCGTCGGCGTCCGCGGACTTCAGCTCCGGGTAGTCCTGGGTGCCCCAGGCTGGCTCCACGCCCGCGTTCAGCAGGTCCACGTACAGGTTGGGGTCGGAGTTGTAGGGGTTCACCCAGTTGTGTCCACTGGTGAGCTCCACGGCGGCCCCGGTGATCGAGGTCGGATCCAGGTCCGGGGGCAGCCGGAACATGAACGCGCCCAGGAGATCGGCCGCGCCTCCCGCGTCGCTGGCGTACAGCTGGGTGGCCAGCGTGGCGTTGTGCCACCGGCAGGGATCCTCGCCCTCGGCGCATTGCCCGATGTCCGGGGAGTCCGCGCCGAACACCGTTGAGGGAGTGGTGAACGACGCCTGCTCGGTGTCGGTCTGAGCGGGGCCGTCGAGGTCGGCGACCTCCAGCGTGACATCGGTCAGCTGGCCCCTGGCCAGCCCGGTCAGCAGGATCTCGTGGTCGGTCCCCACCACCGGCCGGTCCGCGTACTCGGCCGAGGTTTCCACCACGCCTTCGTTGAGGCCGGGGAACCCGCCGGCTCCTCCCTCGTTGTAGGAGTCCACGAACGTGGTCGGGGTTCCTCCGATGTCGGTGGTGGCGGTGGCCGTGGTCGGCTCGTTGGTGCTGAACCGGATCTCGGCGGTGTCGTTGGTGATCGTCCGGACCTCGACGTCGCCGCCGATGCTCGGAGCTCCGGGAGCGTCCTCCTGGAGTGGGTCGCCGGGAGTGAACGAGCCCGCCACGGGGGCGATGTCGCCGCTGGCGGCCAAAGCGAACCCCTGGCGGGGGGTGATGATCGGCCCCGCTCCGACGGTGATGGTGTACGTGCCGTCGGCGGGGTCGTCGATCCGGATGCGCTCCACGTTGTTGCGGTTGTCGGGGGTCCCCGGACCCGCCGGGGTCTCCTCGACGTCCACCGCGGGGTTGGTCCGGCTGTTCATGTTGTTGCCGATGTACGTCCCGCCTGGGCCCACCACGGTGAGATTCAGGTCGTGGACCAGGGCCGGGGAGCCGGCCACCAGGGCGGTGGGCGCGTCGGTCCACGCCAGGGTGACGTCCAGCGGCTGGCCCGGGTCCACGTCGATCTGGTACGTGCGGGTTCCCGTCGGCCCCAGGGGGAACGAGGTGAAGTTCGGGTCGCCCGCGGTGTCTCCGCGATAGACGTCCACGTAGAAGTTGTTGGTGGGGTCACCGGCGAAGTACAGGGAGTTGTCCAGGTCCACGCGGCCGAAGCCCTGTCCGGCCGACGGCCACTGCCCGTCGAGGTTCCGGAGCGACCCGTCGTCGCCGGTGTAGAAGCCCCGCATCCGCTCGGCCCCGTTGGCCATGGCTGCCTTCACCAGGGCGGCGCTGGGGTTGTGCTGCCCGGCGGGACCGGCCGTTCCGTCGGCGAAGCCGTCACCACCGGCAGCGGCGTACCCGTCGTAGAAGTACTGGCGAACCAGGGTGGACAGGCCGGTCAGCACCGGTGCGGACATCGAGGTTCCCTGGGCCACGTGATACCCGTGCTCGGTCCCGCCCTTGACGGAGACCACGATCTGGCCGGGCGTGGCAAGGTCCGGGCCGAATCGCCCGTCGGTGCTGGGTCCGTGTGAGGAGAACTGGGCCATGGAGTCGATCGACGCCATCGGCTGTCGACCGTTGGCCGAGGCCCCGCTGGTGATGTCGTTCTTGGCCAGAGCCGGCGATCCCAGGGTCCCGGCTCCCGGCCCGTCGTTGCCGGCCGAGAACACGATGGCCATGTCCTCGTGGTCCCACACGAACTGGTCCACGGGGAGTCCGGCGTCGGGCGGGGGGACGACCCCAGCGATCCCTGACCCCCAGGAGTTGTTGTGGGTCCGGGCGTCCTCCAGGGGGAGGTAGTCGGTGCTGTAGTCGTCGGGGTTCCCGATGTCCGTGCTGGTCTCCAGCACGTCGGCGGGGTCGCGGGGCCGGTACGCCTGACGGAACAGGTCGTAGAGGTCGGTGGGGATGGTCAGGCCGGCGGTCGGCGTCCCGATGTTCTGGTGCACGTGCATGGCCCCGGGGGCCATGCCGTCGTGTCCGTTGGGCACCCCGAAGGGGGGCTGGTCGCCGTCGACGGACCCCGAGGTGTGGGATCCGTGGGAGGACTCGTCGAAGGGGTTGGGGCCGGTGTCGCCGAGGTCGAAGAACGCCACCATCTTCCGATGACCTGAGTCGTTGTCCCGGATGTCGTCGACCAGCGCGGGGGCCGTCCCCGGGGTGACCTGGGTGTACTCGGCCACCTTGCAGTTGTCGCCGTTGGAATCACAGTCACGGAAGGCCACGTGGGCGCGGCCGTTGAGGTCGTAGGTGTAGTTGATCGCGGTGTCGGCCACCGCAGTCGTCTGGCCGGCACCGGTCAGGTGGGTGGTGGCGTTGAACAGGTCGCGGACCCCGGTGTCGCTGACCCACCGGGCGTTGGCGTTGTGGAGGAGCACCTCGGGCTGGAGGCTCACGTACTCCACCGCGGGCACGGCGGCGATGGCCTCGAGCTGTGCGGCGGTGGCCCGGAGGTCGAGCACCTGGACGCCGTCGGCCACCACCTCGACGCCCGGGATGGCTTCGAGGGCCGCCCGAGCCTGGCCGAGCTGGGGATCGTCGCGGAACAGGTACACCCGATAGACCTGCTCGCCCTGGAGGTCGGCGAGGCGTGCTCCACCCGGGAGCGTCGCCAGCTTCCACGCCGGCTGGTAGTAGCCGGCCCACCGAACCGCCGGGCTGGTGCCGAACAGCTCTCGCTGAAGCGGGGTGGCTCGAACCAGGTACGCGCCGTCCGGGACGTACCCGGCCACATCGCCTCCGGTGTCGCGAACCGCGGCATGCACCTCGTCGAACCGATCACCGGCCACCTGGACCAGCCAGTACTGGGGCGTAAGCTCGGGGAGCGACGAAGCGTCCACTATGGACAGACCCGGTGGACGGGGGAGGCTCTCGGCGAGCGGGTCGAACGCTCCGACGTGGAGCCGAACGAGGTTGGCTCCGTGCTCCTTGAAGTTCGCCAGGACACCGGTTCCCTGCCACCCGCTCCCCACGTCGGACCGGCCTCCGCCCGAACTGCCGGCAGCGCCGGTGGACGGCGACAGCGGCATCAGCGCAACCAGCACCGCCAGGAGTACTGCTCCTCGGATAGTCTTCATCGTTCGCGTTCCCCCGTTCGCTGGACGGCGAGAGCGGCGACCGCCGTGGCGCCCGCCGCTCCCTCCACTCTTCTCGCTCTCGTTAGCTCTGCTGCTCACACCCCTGGTACTTGTCGTTGCCCGGCCCGCCGCGGCACGCGTCCTTCCCCTTGCCGCTGCGGTGGACGTCCCGTCCGCCTCCGCCGGCCAGCCGGTCGTTCCCCTTGTGGCCCACCAGGCGATCCTTGCCGGCCCCGCCGGACAGCCGGTCGTTGCCGGCGCCGGCGTACAGCGCGTCGTTCCCCGCCGCCCCGACGATCTTGTCGGCGTGCTTGCCGCCGATCAGCACGTCCTTTTCGCCGAGGCCTCGGATCTTGTCCTTCCCCTTGCGGCCGCACAGGCCGTCCTTGCCTGATGTCCCCACCATGGTGTCCTTGCCCTGCGTTCCGATGACGATGTTGTAGCCGGTGAGCTTCTTGAGCCGGCTGCAGTCCTTGGGGATGACGACCCCGCCCGTTGCGGTGGGGCGGGTCCACTGCAGGGTGTTCTTGAGCACCTGGTAGCCCGTGTAGGTCAGCGCGTGGCTGGCCAGGCCGAACGGGTGGTAGTACTGCTCGGTGGGCATGGGGAGGAGCGCCCCGATGACCCGGACGGTCCCGTTCCCCACCTTGAGCTCCCCGAGGGTGACCTGGTCGGCGGTGGTCACTCCGACCGTCCGCCCCCCGGCGGCTTCCCACGCGGGCTGGTCCACGCCCCACACCGGGGCGCTGTTGTAGTCGGCTCCAGCCGCGTCCTGGATGGCGAACCCGATGGGTACGGGCTCATACGTCTGGTGCCGGTGCTGCGGGCCTTCGGCCGCCCCCGGCGCATTGACGTCCAGGGCCAGCGGGTCGGTGTACGTGGCACTGGTGCCGTCACGGGTGAACCCGATGAACCCGGCGTAGGCGCTGAACGTGTTGATGAACCGCCGCTCGAAGACCCCCATGTAGGCCAGGTCCTTGACCGCGCCGTCCGTCAACACGAGGTTCCCGCCGTTCTGGACGAACGCCAGGAGCTTCGCGCCCCACGTGGCCAGCTCCGCGTTCGATCGAGTGGAGGCCGGGATGGGCGGTCCGGCGTAGGTGTTGTTGAACTCGATCGTCAGCTGGTCCGCGCCGGCCGAGCTGGCCGAGTAGTTCACCACCAGCGCCCGGTAGTGGCCGCTCGGCGGGGTGAACAGCGTGATGGTCTCGTTCCCTCCGCCGCTCGCCGACTGGGCCACGTCGAACCACTCGCCGGAGACCACGCTCTGGCGTTGGAGGTACAGGTCCCAGTCGCTTGCGGGGTCGATCGTGGTCAGGGTCACGATGACCTGCTGGTTGTTCGGTCCTGCGTCGACGTTGAACTCGTGGGCCGTGAAGCACGTCGGAGGAAGCTCCCCGGTCGTCCCGTACGCGCACGCCGCGGTTCCGGCGCCGGGGTTGGAGATCGGGGCGAGATTGGCCTGGGCCGGAGCCCCGGAGATCGCCTCGGTGTATCCCGGGAACGCGTCGTCGGAGATGACCAGGCTGGTGAACTGGTCGAGGTTGGTGGTTCCGTTGAGGATGGAGTCCGGAGACACGCCGACCAGCTGGCCGGCAGCCATGTTCCCCGCGAGGTCGTCGAAGAAGTCCATGTTGCTCACGTTGTAGGGCGCCTGGCCGCCCGGTGGGAGGTGGAACCCCTCTTCGGTGGTGAAGTCGATGTCCAGATCGAACCCTGCGCTCGCGCCGATCTGGGTGACGACGTTGCCGGTGACGCAGATGCGCCACAGTCCCGGGGTGGGGTTGTTGGTATGGATCGCCTCACCGGTTTGCAGGTACAGGGAGGACTGGTTGAAGTAGCGGTTGACCTCCTGCCACCGGTCGTCGGGCTCCCCGCAGCCGTTGTCGTCGTTCTCCTGGTCCGGATCCTCTTCCGGCGTGCGGTATTTCTCCAGCACCAGGCTCACGACCGAGGTCCCGCCTACACCTCCGATGCTGAAGTTGGGTGTGGCCGTCCCCACCAGCCCTCCGTTGTACACGGGCGGCGCGCTGGTCGGTCCCTCGACCGTGAACTCGTGCACGAAGTCCGGGGGCCCCAGGGTCTGGTTGAGGATGTCCGCCTGGGTCGGGAGACCCTGGCCCTGGCCCGGGACCGGGCTTCCGCTCGTTCCGTCGTCGGTGATCCGGGTGGAGTCGGTCACGTATCCCACCGAGCCGGGGACGGCGAAGGTGTCATCTTCGGGAAGGAGGGTGTAGTTGATCATCGCGTACACCAGACTCTTGTTCCCGTCGATGTGCAGCTGCTCGAAGTCCGTCAGGTAACACGAGCCGATCCCGCAGTTCCCCAGGTGGGACAGGCTCATCTCGTTGTCGATGCCGTCCGCGCCGAGCCCGATGGGTGACGCGATCCAGTCACCGAAGGCCCCGGTCGTCGTGTAGTTGATGGTGTCCCACACGGTGCCCCACTGGACGCCGTACATGTGGGCGTCGGTGGGTCGGGGCTCGTCGTTGGGCACGATGAGGTTGTGCCAGCCGAGACGTTCCTCGGCGTCCTCCCACGCGCCCTTGGTGCTCTGAAGGATCCGTTGGTTCTGACCGTAGTCTCCGTTCGGGAGCGCTCCGAGGAGCGTGAAGGAGAAGGCCCGATCGATGAGCTGCCCATGAAGGTCGATGCCGCCGTCCCACTCGGGCCGGATGTCCTTGAGCACCTCACCGAAACCCTTGGTCTCCGGCTCCGACCACGGCGTGTACGGCTCGAAGGTGAATCCGATGGTCGGCCAATCGCGGTTCATGTCCACGCCGTTGCCGTTGTACCGCTGGTAGAACCGCACCAGGTTGTCCGGGTCTCCCCGGCGCCACCCATCCGGGTTGGCGTACACGAAGTAGATCGCCGACTGCTTGAGGGCCTGTCCGGCGCTGATGTTCTCGCCGGGGACCGGCGTGGCCGACTGGGCCTCCAGGAGCGGGTGGGGGATCCCT
>DAITPV010000009.1:0-20519 GCA_036833435.1 Actinomycetota bacterium
AGGACGGCGCCCTGTTCGGCTCGATGAACGTCTACGACAACGTGGCCTTCCCCCTCCGGGAGCACACCCGGAAGGGCGAGCGAGAGATCAAGCAGATCGTCACCGACAAGCTCGAAATGGTGGGCCTCCGGGGCGCCGAGGGAAAGCTCCCCGGCCAGATTTCCGGCGGCATGAAGAAGCGGGCCGGGCTGGCCCGGGCCCTGGTCCTGGAGCCGGAGATCGTCCTGTTCGACGAGCCGGACTCCGGCCTGGACCCCGTGCGCACCGCCTTCCTCTGTGAGCTGATCCGGGACCTCAACGAGCAGACCCAGGGCACTTTCCTAGTGGTGACCCACGACATCGCCGCCACCCGCCGGGTGGCGGACTACATCGGGATGCTGTGCCGCCGGCACCTCGTCCAGTTCGGCCCGGCCCAGGAAATGTTCGAGTCCGACATCCCCGAGGTGAAGCAGTTCCTGGCAGGTGACACCGAGGGCCCCATCGGGATGGCTGAGGAGAAGGACCAGGACATCGTTTCGACGTCCGGGCTGAGCGCGGAAGAGACCGAGGAGCTGGAGCGCTCCGTGGCGACGCGCCGCACGGACCAGGAGCCGGAGGAACCGGAGGAGAAGGGACCGGGCCCGTTCGAGGGCTGGTCCCAGGACCAGCAGCAGGGAGGCTAGCCCGTGGCGACCGCGGTCGGTCGAAAGACGTTCGGGTTCGTCGAGGAGACGGGCCGGATGTTCTCCGTCGGCCTGGAGTCCATGCGGCTGGTGTTCCGCCGACCTTGGCCGCTTCAGGAGTTCCTGTCCCAGATGTGGTTCATCATCAAGGTGACCACGCTGCCGGTCATCCTGATCTCCATCCCGTTCGGGATGATCATCTCGCTCCACGTCGGCTCGTTCCTCACCCAGCTGGGGTCCCAGGCCCACATGGGCGCGGCCATGGTGTTGGCCGTGGTTCGCGAGGAGGCTCCGGTAGCCACCGCGCTGCTGATCGCCGGGGCCGGTGGAAGCGCCATGTGCGCGGACCTGGGGGCCCGGCGGATCCGCGACGAGATCGACGCCATGGAGGTGCTGGGGATCAACCCCATCCACCGGCTGATCATGCCCAGGATCCTGGCGGCCATGGTGGTGGCGGTCCTGCTCGACGCCATCGTGTCGGTGGCCGGCATCACCGGCGGGTGGTTCTTCGCGGTGCAGATCCAGCACGGCACCACGTCCAGCTACTTCTCCTCGTTCAACGAGCTGTCCCAGCTGGCCGACCTCGGCATGGCCCTGATCAAGGCCCTGGTGTTCGGGTTCGTGGGCGGGATGGTGGCCTGCTACAAGGGCTTCTTCGCCAAGGGTGGCCCGAAAGGCGTCGGTGACGCCGTGAACCAGGCCGTGGTCATCACGTTCCTGCTCCTGTTCTTCCTGAACTTCATCCTCACCGCCGTGTACTTCAACTTCGTCCCCCAGAGGCTCTGACCATGGCCCTCGCGACCGAAGCGCCACGCAAGCCGCCCCTCAAGCCATCCGGCAGGATCCGGCCGGTCCCCAGCTACGAGGGCCTCGCCGGCCAGCTGGCCTTCTACTGGGCGGCCCTCAAGGCCATGCCCAAGGCCCTGCACTACCGCAAGCAGATCGCCGCGATCATCTCCGACATCACCATCGGCGTCGGCGCGCTGATCGTGGGTGCGGGGACGTTCTTCGTCATCTTCTCGATGGCCTTCTTCACCGGAACCCAGGTCGGCCTGGAGGGCTACCAGGGGCTCCGGTCGATCGGCGCCGAGTCGTTCGTCGGCCTGGTGTCCTCCTGGGCCAACACCCGGGAGATCACTCCCCTGGTTGCCGGTGTGGCCCTGGCCGCTCAGGTGGGCACGTCGTACACCGCGGAGATCGGAGCGGCGAAGATCTCCGAAGAGCTCGACGCGCTCGAAGTGATGGCGGTCCGGTCGATGGTCTACACCGTCGCCACTCGGATCTGGGCCTCGATCATCACGATCATCCCGCTGTACCTGGCGGCCCTGTTCGCCTCGTTCATCGCCACCGAGGCCATCGTCACCAAGTTCTTCTCGCTGTCCACCGGGACGTACACCCACTACTTCCATCTGTTCTTACCGCCCATCGACGTGATCTACAGCCTCATCAAGGCGGTGATCTTCGCCGCGTTGGTGACGATGATCCACTGCTATTACGGCTACACCGCGACCGGAGGACCGGCCGGCGTGGGAACGGCCTCCGGCCGGGCCATCCGGGCATCGATCGTCACCGTGGTGGTCATGAACCTGTTCCTGTCGCTGCTGATGTGGGGTGGGCGGGACACCGTCCAGATCGCCGGATGATGAGGAAGCTCCTCCGCTGGATCGGGGCGGCCATCTTCGTGGTGGCCCTCATCGCCGGGATGTTCTTCGGCGTGAAGGCCCGGTACGGCTCGTACGGCGACTACTACTACGTCAGCGTCGACCTTCCCCGAGCCGGGCAGCTGATGCGCATCGGGTCCGACGTCCGGCAACGCGGCGTGATCATCGGCAAGGTCAGCGACATCCGGCTGGTGGACCGGCGCGCGAGGCTGACGCTTCAGATCGAGCGGCAGTACCGGGTGCCGGAGCAGGCCCAGGCCTACGTGGGGCTCAAGACGCTGCTCGGCGACAAGTTCATCGACCTCCGCTACGAGGAGTACGCCGCGCCCTTCCTCCGGGACGGTGCCCAGGTCCCGGGAAGCGTGACCTCCGAGCTGGAAGAGGTCCTTTCCAGTGGGGTCGAGGTGTTCGAGGCCATCCCCCCCGCCGACCTGGCCACCATCATCTCGGAGCTGGCCCAGGGAGCCCGGGGACACGGCGAGGACATCGCCCGGAACCTGGACGTGAACGCCGAGCTGTCCACGCTGTTCGCCGAGACGCTGGAGCCCCAGATCCGGGGGCTGGTGGCCTTCCACATCATCTTCCACGAGCTGCGAGGCAGCGGCGTGGACCTCAACCGGCTGGCCGACGCGGTCAATCGAGGGGTGCCGGTGTACGCCTCAGAACGGGCCCAGCGTCACCTCCGCACGCTCCTGGAGCGGCTGGTCCCGATGTCCAACGACCTCTCCGATCTCTTGATCCTCAACCGCGCCGACATCGACCGGATGATGGATCAAGGCGACATCGTCCTGGAGACCATCGCCTCCCGGCCTGGTGGCCTGGTGGATCTGGTCAGCGGCCTAGCCAGCTACGTCAACAACCTCGGCGACCCGGACCCGTACCCGGTCCCCGACGGGAGCGCGGCCGCTCCGTTCGCCAACTTCATCGGCGGGACGGAGCTCGAAGGCACGCTCCAGGACGTCTGCGGCGGCCTTCCCCCGCCGGTCGCGGGCACGCTTCCCATCTGCGGGCAGCTCCGGAGAGAGTCATGAGGCTGGGCCGCTTCGACACCGGGACCCTGGCCAAGGTGGTGGCGTTCTCGCTGGCCGCCGTGGCCCTGACCGTGGCCCTGGGCTTCAAGATCGCCAACACCAAGCTTTTCGCCGACGAGTACGAGCTCGAGGCGGAGTTCGACAACGCCACCGGAGTGTTCAAGGGCGACGCGGTGAAGCTCGCCGGCGTCGACGTCGGCAGGGTGCGGGAAGCGTGGATCGAGAACGGCAAGGCCATCGTCCGGTTCACCGTGGACGACTCGGTGAGCCTCACCACCGACAGCCGGATCGGCCTGCGGTGGCGGAACGTCATCGGGCTGCGGTTCCTGTACGTCTATCCGGGCGAGGGGAGCGGTCGGGAGGTCGAGGAGGGCTACCGGTTCCCCTCCACCCAGACCGACTCCGCCGGCGACATCGGGGCGTTCCTCAACCGGTTGGGACCGATCCTCCAGGCCATCGACCCGGAGAAGGCCAACGCGTTCATCGAGGCCATGAACACCGCGCTGGCCGGCAACGAGCTGGCGGTGCGAACCCTCCTCTCCGACGGAGCCGCCCTGTCCGGGGAGCTCGGCGACATGGACGCGGAGATCGAAAGCCTGATCACCAACTCCGACACCATCCTGGCCGCGTACGCCGGACAGAGCCGCTCCCTGGGTGACGTCCTGGAGAACCTGGACCACCTGGGAGGCGACCTTCGGGGGATGACCCGGGAGATCAACGCCCTGATCACCAACTTCGCCGTGGTCCAGCGGGAGTTCGAGCAGCTCCTGGTGGAGAACCGCGACAACATCGACGGATCGATCAGCGGGTTGAACAACGTGGCCCGCATCCTGGACGACAACCGCAACACCCTTGAGCAGACCCTGTGCTCGCTCCCCGCCGGCGTGGTGCCGTACGACGAGACCTCGAGCTGGGGCGAGTGGTTCAACGTCCGCATCGTCGAGATCAGCTTCAAGGACAACCAGGGCAACGACATCGTCCGCCAGCCGGAGGGCCCCGGGGCTCGCCCCACCGGCTACCCGGGAGTGTTCACCTGCCGGGACGAGAAGGGCTTGCCCACCCCGGTCCTTCGTGGTCAAGCCCAGCAGGCCGGCACCCAGCCGCGAACGCTGGGGTCGTGGATGGACTCGGTGACCGGAGGAGGATCCGTTGCCTAGGCGGCGCGGGGCCACCTCGTTCCTGGAGCGGAACCAGCGGGTCATCGGGTTCGTCAGCCTCTTTGTCGTGGTGACCGGCACGGTGCTCGCCCTCCTCCTCCAGGGCGGGTTCTTCACCCCCACCTACTCGGTCACCGCGCTGTTCTCGGACGGTGCCGGGATCCGGTCGGGCGACTTCGTGACGGTGGCCGGCCTCCCCGGAGGCAAGGTCGAGGAGGTCCGGCTGGAGGGCGGGGCGGTGGCCATGGAGCTGGCAGTGAAGGACGACGTCCGGATGGCTGCCGACAGCTCGGCGGAGATCGTCATCGAGACGCTGCTGGGCCGGAAGTCGGTGGCCCTGATCCCGGGCCGGAGCGACGAGCCCCTCCGCGACGGTGCGGTGATCCCGCTGGAGCGAACCACCACCCCCATCGACATCACCGAGCTGAACGACATCTCGGTCCGGTTGCTCAACGCCTCCGATGCCGAGGGATTCGACCAGATGCTTCGGGAGATCACCGAGATCACCGAGGGCAAGGCCCAGGAGGTCCAGACCATCATCTCCGGGCTGGACCGGGTCACCGCTGCGGTCGACCGCCGGCAGGTCCAGCTGACCCGGCTGATCGAGTCCCTCCGGATCCTGTCCACCACCTTCGGGCAGCGCGACCAGGTCATCGTGTCGCTGATCGACAACCTGGACGTGGTCCTGGCCAACCTGGCGCAGCGGCAGGACGACCTGGTGACCTTGCTGCAGGCCACCGATACCTCTAGCCACGAGACCGCGAACCTGGTCGAGCGGAACCGCACGGTCCTCGACTCGGCGCTCAACCTCCTCCATCAGGACCTCGAGGTCCTGGACCGCCACCAGCTCGACCTGGCAGCCACCATCGCTTACCTGAACCAGGCGGTGCAGGGCTACTCGAGCGTGGGCTACTCGCAGGGGACGCCCAACCGGTGGGCCAACATCTTCGTCCAGTCCCTGGGCCCGGCCGGCGTGGACGCCTTGATCGGGCCGTGCGGGACCGTGGACCAGTTCTTCGATCACTACTTCGGCAGCGATTGCGCCACCGCCGGGGATGGCGGGCCGCTTCCCTTCCCGCTCCCGATCCCCCTGCCGCCGCTCCCTCTGGACGAGGCCCCCGGGTCCGCCGAGGGCAGCCAGCAGGGGACAGCTGGGCAGGAAGCCGTGGCTCCGGCGGTTCCCGCCCTCCCCGGCGTGGATGTTCCCCCCGCTCCCGTGGAGACCCCGGGCCTCCCCTGCTCCATCGGGGACCTGGTCGGCTCCACGCTGCCCGGCGCTCCGCAGGGATGTGAGGGCGGATGAAGCGGCTGGTGGGCGTCCTGATCGTCGTGGCCCTGGCGACCTCGGCATGCGCGCTGATCCGAGAGGCCACCGGAGCCCAGACCTACAAGGCCAGGTTCAGCCGGGCCATCCAGGTGTTCCCCGGCGGAGACGTCCGGGTGCTTGGTGTGGACGTGGGCCTGGTGCAGGACGTCAGCAACGTTCCCGGCGCGGTCGAGGTGACCTTCACCGTCGAGGACCCGGAGGTGAAGCTCCCCGAGGACGTGCAGGCGGTGATCGTCCCGGCGTCGCTCCTGGGCGAGCGGTACATCCAGCTGTTCCCCGCGTACGAGGGCGGCCCGGCCCTCGAGGAGGAGGCCACGATCCCCATGGAGCGGACCGGGGTGCCGTCCGAGCCGGACGAGCTCCTCAGGTCGCTCCAGGACTACCTGGGGGCGCTGGACCCCCTGACCGTCACGGCCTTCGTGGAGAACGCCGCGGCGATCCTGCAAGGCACCGGCCAGACGCTCAACAGCCTGATCCACCACGCGGCCGAGGTCCTGTCCACCTTGTCTGCCAAGCGCGACGACCTGGCACAGATCATCGTGGAGTTCGACCGGCTGAGCCTGGCCCTCAACACCCGGAAGGCCAAGATCAGCCGGCTGATCCACACCTACAACGAAGTGGTCGGGACCGTGACCACCAACCGGACGGCCCTGGAAGGCTCCATCGACGGCCTGAACCAGATGGCCGTGCAGCTCGCATCGCTGCTGATCGACCATCGGAAGCCGCTGAACCAGGACATCCGGGTGCTCACCAGGACCGGACGAACGGTCAGCAAGAACGTCGACACGCTTGCCCAGACGGGCCATTGGGCCCAGCGCCTGTTCCGGGCCGCCGAGAACGCCGTCGACGTCCCCCGCGAGTGGCTCCGGCTCAACAACCAGGGCGCCGCCCTCGAAGCGCTCATCGTCGAGCGCCTCATGCAACGGCTGGTGGCCCTGTGCGAGGACCTGGGCCTTCCGCTGTGCGCCACCCCGCGCTACTGGGAGACCGAGGCACCCTCCCTGTTCTGCACGGACCAGACCTGCACGCCGGATCCGCGCGAGGAGGACGGCAAGGCCACCGACGGAGCGTCCGGGGGCACCGGGAACCCCGCGGAGGAGCTGGCCGACGCCATCGAGCAGGTGCCCACGCTCCTGGAGACCCTCCTGGAGAAGGCCCAGGACATCGCGTGCCAGAACGCCCAGGACCCGGAGGCATGCAAGCGCCGGAAGCGCATCCTCCTCCACTGCCTCAACTCCGAGCACGCCCGGGCCTGCCTGGAGAACAAGGCGGTCCTCCTCGACTGCCTGCAGTCCCCCGACGTGCAGGGATGCCTCCAGGAGAAGACCGAGGAGGAGACCCAGGAGCTGGTGGACGGGCTCCTCGAGGACACCCTGGGCGATGACCTCGACGACGTCACCGGTCAGCTCCCCGGCGGGGTGGGCGGCAGCATCGGAGACCTGTTGCCGTGAAGAAGCTCGCCGCCCTCCTGGTGGTCGTCGCCCTGGCCCTGACCGCGTGCGCGTTCCTGAGCGACGACGGACGGGTCACGGTCAGCGCCCGGTTCACCGACGTCGGCGACCTGACCACCTCGGCCCCGGTGATGCTGGCCGACATCCCCATCGGCAAGGTCACCGACATCGAGCTGGAAGAGCACCAGGCCCTGGTGACCATGGAGATCGATCGCCAGGCCAACGTGCCACGAGACGTGGTGGCCCGGGTGCGGCGGACCAGCCTCCTGGGAGAGAAGTTCATCGACTTCCTGGTCCCCGAGGGCCTCCCCCTGGACTCCCCCGCGCTGGCCAACGGCGACGAGATCGTGAATACGGAGGCCCGGGCCGACCTCGAGGACCTGGTGGCCGAGGGCACCGACGTCCTCGCTCCCCTGGCAGCCAGCGAGATCGCCACTTTGGTGGACGAGGGAGCCAAGGGATTCGGGGGCCGCGGCGAGCAGCTGGGAGCGATCCTCAACAACTTCCAGCAGATCGTGCAGGCCTATGCCGGGCGGACGGACGAGATCCGTGGCGTGATCACCAACCTGAACCAGCTGAACGCCACCCTGGCTTCCAAGGCCCCGGCGCACGCCAAGGCCACCGTGAACAGCGCCAAGGGTCTCCGGATGTTGGTGGAGGAGAGCGACCGGCTGAAGGCGGCCATCGTGGCCCTCACCCGGCTGTCCGTCGGGGCTCGGGGAGTCCTGGAGACCCACTCGGACGAGATGAGCCGGTTCTTCCGCCAGGCCAGGACCATCCTGGACGTGGTGAGCTCGCAATCGAGCGAGGTCGAGAAGTTCCTGAAGTGGGCTCCCTTCCACAACCGCAACACCGCGATCACCGACTACACCGAGTTCGTCCAGGTGTTGCAGGACTTCATCATCTGCGGGCTGAACGACGATCCCAGCGATCCGGCCCGGAGGTGCATCCAGCAACCATGAGTCGAACACGCCTCCTTCTCAACATCGTGACGTTCGTGACGATCTCGGGCGTGCTGCTGTACTTCGGGATCACCGAGTACCTGTTCCCTCCGGAGTCCGGCCGCCTGGTCATGGTGGAGACGGCGAACTCCTCGGGGCTCCTCCCCCGCAGCGACGTGACGGTCCGGGGGGTCCCCTCCGGGGCCGTGCGACAGGTCCGGATGACGGACCAGGGGACCACGCTGGTGACCCTGGAGCTGGACCCGGGGGTCAGCGTCACCCGTGGGACCACCGCGGAGATCACCCGCCGGAGCCCCATCGGGGACATCACCGTGAACCTGATCCCCGGTGAGGGCGCCACCATGCCGAGCGGCGGGCGGATCCCCATGTCCGACGTCACCCTTCCGCCGGAGGCGGAGCGAACGATCGAGGTCCTCGCCCAGGTGCTGGCGGCGGTTCCTCCCGAGAACCTCACCACCGTGGTCACCGAAGCCGCCACCGCCCTTCGGGGCCGGGGGGCCGACCTGGCCACGCTCTCGGTGGCCGGCGCCGACCTCCCCCAGCGGATCCTGGAGGTCAAGGCCCAGCTGGAGTCGTTGATCCGCACCGGGCCCGACGTCCTCGAGGTCCTTGCGGAGAACGCGCCCACCCTGGCGGACGACATCACCGAGACCGCCGTCCTGGCCGAGATCCTGGCTGAGAACCGATTCGAGCTGGTCGACCTGTCGAAGAACGGCGGCCGGCTCACCGAGGTGCTGGGGGACCTGCTGGCCAGGCAGAAGCCCAACCTGGCCTGCATGCTGTCCGACTTCGGGACCATCAACGCCACCCTGGCCCGGGGCGACCACCTGAAGAACCTCCAGGAGGTCCTCGACCTCAACCACTTCTTCTTCGATGGGGTGGACCTGTCGGTGCAGAAGGGGAAGGACGGTTACGGGTGGTTCCGGGTCCATCTGCTGGCCCCGCCGCAGATGCCCGCCGGCGCCCCCAACACCCCACACCGGCAACGCCCGGATGTGTTCGGCGGGGACAGCTGCCAGAACCAGTACGGCGAGGGCGTGGACGCGCCCGATCAGCCGGTCCCCCCCTACATCGCCCCCGGTTCGAAGCTACACCGGGGCGAGTGACCTAGCGCGGCTCCCCTCGACCGCCTACCCTGCGGCAACATGACGCGCGCGACGAAGCTGCGCCTGCCGAAGCTCTCGCTGCGTTCCCTCGATCCTCGCCCGCTGTTCACGGGACGCCGCCTGCCCTGGACGCTGTTCGGGCTGGCCCTGGTCGGGATGATCACGTTCGCCGCGCTGTGGTGGCCGGAGCGTCAGGAGGACGCTCGCCGGTCCGAGGTGGAGGCCACCGCCGGGGCCTTCCTGGTGGCCCTGACCAACTTCTCCGCCGAGACCATCGAACGGGACATCGAGGAGATCCGATCGTTCGCCATCGGCCAGTTCGCCGAGGAAGTCGACCAGACCTTCACGCCGGAGCGCGTGCAGCAGATCCAGGACAACGCGGCCTCCAGCACGGGCGAGGTGCAGAGCCTCTTCGTTCAGGAGATCGAGGACTCGTCGGCATCGGTCTTCGCGGTGGTCAACGAGACCGTGACCAACGCCACCCAACAGACCCCCCGCACCGACGTGCTCCGGATCGAGATCGCCATGATCGAGACCGCGGACTCCTGGAGGGTCAACAGCGTGAACATCCTGCAGAGCCCCCAAGGCGGCCTGGTCTAGCCGCTTTCTGATCAGGGGGTCCGCTCGCCCGGTGAGGTCCCGGCTGGAGCACCCCTGGCGAGCTACCCCCCCGAACCCCCCCAGCTCTAGCTCCAGGCGCGCTTGGCGGCCTCGGCGGTGGTCGCTCCCTCGATGGTCTCGGAGTGGTCCTCGACCTCGAGGTGGTCGCCCAGGGCCCGCTGGACCTCCGAGACGAACTCCTCCCACTCCGACTCGGTCATCGTGAGGGTGCCGGAGTGGACCAGGTGGCCGGGATCGCCGGCCAGGAACGACACGGTCACCGCCGTCTGGTTGTTCTTCATCCGGGCCGGGTACCGGCCCAGGACCCGGAACTTGTATCGATGCTTCCCCGCCATCCCTTCCGGGTTCGACGCCCCCCTGCCCACCTCCTCCTGATTGACAGAACCTCCCGGGACCGGGTATATATCGGGTCGATATATCGAGCCGATATATCAAGGGGAGGAATCCACGTGATCGAACTGGCCGTCTTGGGGCTGCTCAAGGAGCGCTCCATGCACGGATATCAGCTGAAGAAGAGCCTCTCGGAGACCCTGGGGCCCTTCTGGGCGGTGTCCTACGGGGCCCTGTACCCGGCCCTCAAGCGCCTGAAGACCCAGGGGGCCGTGGAGGAGGTGTTCCCCCGCACCGAGGTGGGCAGGCGGAAGAACGTCTACCGGCTCACCCCGGACGGCGAGCGGACCTTCAACGAGCTGCTGTCCTCCAGCGCCCAGCGGGAGGACGACGAAAACGGGTTCAGGCTCCGGGTGGCGTTCTTCCGGTATCTGGCGCCCGAGACCCGGATCGGGGTCCTGGAGCGCCGGAAGGCCGCGCTCACCACTCGGCTCGCGGAGCTCAAGCAGCGCCTCACCGTGTACCGCGAGCCGGTGGATGACTACACCATGTCGCTCATGCGCCACGGGATGGACTCCACCGAGCGGGACATCTCCTGGCTGGACCAGATGATCGCTTCCGAACGCCAAGCTGTACGTAGGCCCCGCAGAACAGGGCGACCCCGTCGCGCCCGATCGACGACGGTGGTGCCCAAGAGGGAGGAGACCACAACATGACCGGAGTCCGAGTGGCCATCGTGGGGGTGGGGAACTGCGCGTCGGCCCTGGTTCAGGGCCTGACGTTCTATCGGGACGCCGACCCAAGAAATCCCGTGCCCGGATTGATGCACGTGCGTCTGGGTCCCTATCACGTGTCCGACATCGAGGTCGCCGCGGCATTCGACGTCGACGGCAAGAAGGTCGGCCGGGACGTCGCCGAGGCGATCTTCACCGAGCCCAACAACACCATCCGGTTCGCCGACGACGTCCCTCCCACGAGCGTGATGGTCCAGCGAGGGCCGACGCTCGATGGCCTGGGCCGCTACTACCACGAGACCATCACGGAGTCGGACGACTCCCCGGTGGACATCGCAGCCGCGCTGCGGGAAGCCGAGGTCGACGTGGTCATCAGCTACCTCCCCGTGGGGAGCGAGGAGGCCACCAGGCACTACGCCCGCGCGGCGATCGACGCCGGAGCCGGCTTCGTCAACTGCGTCCCGGTGTTCATCGCCTCGGATCGCCTGTGGGCCAGGGCATTCGCGGACGCGGGGGTGCCCATCGTCGGCGACGACATCAAGTCCCAGGTGGGGGCAACGATCATCCACCGGGTCCTGGCCAAGCTGTTCGAGGACCGGGGGGTGCGGCTGGACCACACCTCGCAGCTCAACTTCGGCGGGAACATGGACTTCATGAACATGCTGGAGCGTGAGCGGGTCCGGTCGAAGAAGGTCTCCAAGACCCAAGCGGTGACGTCGCAGCTGCGGGACGGCATCGAGGCCGAGAACATCCACATCGGCCCGTCTGACCACGTGCCGTGGCTCCAGGACCGCAAGTGGGCGCACATCCGCCTGGAAGGCCAGGCGTTCGGGAACGTCCCGCTTTCGGTCGAGCTCAAGCTCGAGGTGTGGGACTCGCCGAACTCCGCGGGCGTGGGCATCGACGCCATCCGGTGCGCCAAGCTGGCCATGGACCGGGGGATGGGCGGTCCGCTGATCGGGCCCTCGGCCTACTTCATGAAGTCGCCGCCGGTCCAGTTCTCGGACGACTCGGCTCGGGACATGGTCGAGGAGTTCATCCTGGGCAACGGCGCCTCGAAGGACCAGGACTGGACCCGGTTCTTCGACGCCAGCCACCCCGCCTGAGCGAGAGCCCGGGTCTGCCGGTACGCTCGGCTCGTGCCTGAGCAGCGGTTCCCGAATCTTCGCGCCCTGGCCCGGGTCGACCGGTTCCGTCGTCTGATCACGGCACAGGCGCTCTCCCAGGCCGGCGACGGCCTGTACCAGATCGCCATGGCCTCGGTGCTGATCTTCTCGGTGGACGCCGCTCGCACCCCGGCACAGGTGACCAAGGTGCTGGCGGTCACCTACCTTCCCTACTCCCTGGTGGGGCCGTTCACCGGCCCGTTCATCGATCGGTTCTCTCGGCGGTCCGTCCTGGTTGGCTCCAAGCTCGCCATGACCGTGATCACCCTGGCCCTGCTCCCCTCCTGGCCGGAGGGAGTCCTCCTGGCCCTGGTGGTCACCAACGTGTCGGTCAACCGCTTCTTCCATGCCGCCAAGAACGCGGTGCTCCCCTCGCTGGTCGATCCCGACCGATACCTGGTGGCCAACGCAGTCTCCACCACGACCGGCATGGTGGCCGCCCTGGGAGGAGCGGTGGTCGGCGGGCCGGTGGTCGACGCCATCGGGCCAGAGGTGATCGTGGTCGCTGCGGCGGGGTGCATGCTCCTCTCCGCCCTGGTGGCCGCCACCCTCCCGCTGCCCGCCGGGGAGCGAAGGGGCCTGTCCGGCATCGCCTCGGAGCTCCGGGACAACCTCCGTGACGTTCGCGACGGCCTGAAGGTCCTGTTCCGCAGCCCACAGGCCACCTACGGGGTGACCACGATCTGGACCATGCGCGCCCTGCTGGGGCTGGTGCTCCTGGCCTCACTGGTCCTGCTTCGGGCCCGGTTCGACATCCAGGCCACCGGGTTCTCGACGATCTTCGCGTCCCTTGCCGTCGGAGGGTTCGTGGGAGCGGTGCTGGTGCCGCCATTGGCTCGGCGGCTGGGCTACCGGGGAGTAGCACCGGCCGCCATCGCCGTGGCCGGGGTGGCCACGCTGGTGGGCGGGCCGATCCCCTCGCTTGCTGCCCTGCTCCCCACCGTGTTCGTGGGAGGGATAGCCGTGTCGGCCACCAAGATCGCCGCCGACACGCTGGTGCAGCGGGGGGTTCCGGACCACTACCGGGGGAGGGCGTTCACCGTCTATGACCTGGGGTACAACGGCGCGTTCGTGATCGCCGGGCTGATCCCCACCGCCCTGCGCCCGTTGATCGGGGACGTGGGGATCGTCCTGCTGACCGGCGGCCTGGCACTGGCGGCCTCGGCCCTGTTCTTCCGGTGGCGCTCCCGCGTTCCCGAGCCCATCGAGGTCCGCTGCTACGCCGGAGCCAAGGGTGAGGAGGTCCCCCGCGAGGTGGTGTTCGAAGGTCTCACGTTGAACGTCGAGGAAGTGGAACAGTCGTGGCACGAGGACCGGAACGGCAAGCGCCTGCAGGTCTTCCGCCTTCGGCTCTCCGGCGGACGGCGCATCCAGGTCTCACTGGGGGACGTGTGGCGGCTGGACCGGGAGCTGGCTCCGGCCGGCTAGCGAACCCAGCCGGGCTCGGGCCAGTACCGGAGACGGACCACTCCTTCGATGGCCTCGCGTCCGACCGGGCCGAACGTCCTTCCGTCGGTGCTGGCCTCGTGGTTGTCGCCGACCACCATGAACTCGGCGGAGGCCAGGGTTCGCCCATCCACCACGTCTCCGGGCACTCCGGTGACCCGCTTCACCAGGTCCCGGCCGCCGCGGGGATCCCCCAGGACCACGACGGAGCCCCGGTGGATGGCCCCGCCGCGGGTGGCCACCAGCCAGTCCCCCGGGTTGACGGCCGGGGCCATGCTGGAGCCGGCCACCTCGACCAGGAACGGGTGAAGCCTCCGGATGGCCAGCCAGGCACCTGCGACGCCCCCCGCCGCCAAGAGCATCCGAACGCGGGGCACGCTACGGGCCGTCGTTCACGTACGTGCACACCACCGACTCGCCGGGGTCGAGCCCGATCGTTGCGGTGGAGCCACCGTCGGACGTGTTCGGTCCGCCACCGACGCAGGTGATGCTGGACAGCGTGTACCCGCCCCCGGCCGCGGTCTGTTGCACCGTGTAGGTGCCCGGGAACAGCCCCGAGAACGACTTCTGGTTGCTGAGGACGGCGGTCTCTCCGTCATCGTCCAGGACGAAGCCCCCACCAGGCAGGTTGCCGCTGGGCGAAAACGAAAAGTCATTGCCGGTGGGGGGTTCCGCGTCCAGGACCACGGCGATCACGCCCTCCCTGGTGTTGGTGAAGGTGCACACCACGTTCTCTCCCCCGTCCAGGCCGATGGTGGCCGTGCCGGTGGACGGCGAGACCGAAGTGTTCGAACCGCCTCCCGTGCAGTCGAGCCCGGTGAGATTCCAGGTTCCCGGGAGCGACGAGAGGACCTCCCGCACGGTGTACGTGCCCGCCGGCAGGCCGGTGAATGCGCGCTGGTTGGAGAAGGCGGGGTCGGCGTCGTCATCGAGGATGAAGTTGTCGAGCTGGAGGGTGTCGCTGGGCTCGAACTCGAAGTTCTGGGGGTCGTCGGGCTGAGCGTCCTTCCGGATCGTGATGGTCCCGGCCTGGGCGTCGACGATCTTGAAGATGTCCGACGCGGCGGCCCGACCGCAGCCAACCCGCTCGTAGAACACCTCGGTCTCGCCGGTGGGGCCCGAGAACACGAACGTGTCGTGGATGTCCAGCGGGTCCTGAAGGTCCAGCAGCGACTCGGCGGGGCCCCCCGGTGGATAGCGAACCAGGGTGACCGAGGAGCCGCACCGCTTCTTGCCTTGCGAGAAGTACACGACCCCTCCGGGTGTCACCGAGGGCCCGCGCTGGTACGCCCCCGGGTTGGGCACCTTGGTGGTGGTGTCGGTGGGGATGTGGTGGACCAGGACGTCACATCTCGGGGTGCACGTCGACCACACCGCGTAGTCCCCGTTGACCTGTCCCGGACCGATGAACTCCTTCTCTCCCTTGGTGCGATCCAGGATCCGGCGGGTCTCCGCCTGGAGGTCGTACAGGATCAGGAGCCGGCGGCCGTTGTCGAACTCCCGGGCGAACAGCAGCCACCTTCCGGACAGGCTTGGCCAGTACTCCCACGCTTTCGTGTTGACCCCGGCCGGCGGGTTGGATCGTTGCTTGGTGTCCATGCCGTAGAAGCGGAGGGTGGACTTCTCACCCCGGAACTCCTGGTACACCAGGGTCGAGCCGTCGACGCCTCCCATGGCGGCCTGAGTCTTCCGCGGGTTGACCCGTACCTCCCCGCCACCGTCGGCCTTCGCGAACACGTCGTAGTGCTTCGGATGCTTTCGGGTGTTCTGCTCCCACGCCAGGAAGCCCAGTCCTCGGGCCGGCTGGAACTCCCCGGCCTCGCTGGTGAGGACGGGGACCTCAGTGACCGCGGTCCCCCCAGTGGCCGGGGTGGCGAGCATCGCCGCCGCCAGGGTCACCAGGATCGCAAGCTTTCCGATCTTCATGCCCCCTCTCCGCCGTCGGTCGGTGCGCGGGCGCCGGTCAGGCGCCGCCACCTCCGCCGGTATCGCCACCGCCACCCGAGCCTCCGGAACCGCCGGAGCCACCCGCGGAACCCCCTCCGCCGCCTCCGATGTCACCGCCACCGCCCGAGTCCGGCGGAGCTCCGCCCCCACTCGAGTCACCGCCGCTCGGGTCGCTGCCACTCGAGCCGCCGCTCCCCGTCCCCGAGCCGCCGGCGGGCTCCGACGGCGTTTGCTCCGTGGGCTCCTCTTGACTGGGTGGGGAAGGCTCCTCGGATGGCTGGTCGTCTGCTCCACCACCTTGGCGACCCCGCCGATCCTTCTTCTTGTCCTCGTCCTTCTCTTCTGAGGGCTCCTCTTCAGCCTCGATCTCCGTCCCCAGCACCGCCGCGGGGCTGGGCTCGAGGATCGGCTCCGGCGGGGGTGGAGACAGGGCGAGCGCGGGCGGCTCGGCCGGATCCCGTGGCGTCAGGGCCAAGGACACCCCGGCCACCAACAGGCCCGCGAGCAGGACAAGCAGCGTCTGAGCGATCCTCACGATGAGCTCATCGGGCTGACTATCGGTAGCGTAGAGCACGCTGCCAAAACCGGGAAGAGCCATCGTGGCCTGGACCCCCCGCCTGCCGCGGACTCACCAGGTGATAGGTTCGAGGAGACCGCATCCGAAAGGAGGAACCTTGGGCCTCAGCCGGCTCATTCGCCCGTCTCGCATCGTCCACGCCCACTGCGATCTGCCGTGCGGCGTCTACGATCCCGCCCAGGCTCGCATCGAGGCGGAGTCCGTTCAGAAGATCCAGGAGAAGTACCAGGACGCCGAAGGTCAGAAGAAGCCCACGGAGACCGTGGAGGATTTCAAGGCCCGGTGCCTGCAGATCAAGGAGGAGCGGGCCGACCTGGTGAAGCACCACCTGTGGGTCCTGTGGACGGACTACTTCAAGCCCGAGCATCTGGAGAAGCACCCCGATCTCCACGACACCTTCTGGAAGGCCACCAAGCTCGCCGGTGACGCCAAGAAGGCTCAGGACCCGGCTCAGGGGAAGCAGCTGCTGGATGCTATCGCGGGAATCGACAAGATCTTCAAGGAGACCAAGAAGTAGGTCTCGGGGGAGCGATCAAAGGAGCCGGAGCCCTCGGGCCCCGGCTCCTTTCTTCTTACCTGGACCCGCCCTTGCGGCCGATGGTCCGGTAGAACTCGGCGCCGTAGCGCTTCTTGGTCGTCAGGCCACCCTTCTTGCCGCCCTTGCGGCCGATGGACTGATAGAACCCTGCGCCGTAGCGCTTCTTGGTGGTCAGGCCTCCTTTACGGCCCGCGTCCTTTCTGCTCATTCCGTTTTGCACCTTTAGAACCCCCTCCTGACAGCGGGCAGCGCTCCTTAGGCCAGGAGCCTGCTCTCCTGCTTATCCCCTCGCTGTGAGGCCCTCAAACATGGCGATCCGGGCTCAACGTGGGGGCCCCAGACGCCGATGCCTTGTTGCGTGAGTGACGTCACCACCTTCCTCCGCCATATGGTCGAGGGCGGGGCCAGCGACCTGCACCTCAAACCGGGACTGCCGCCGGTGGTCAGGATCGACGGAGAGCTCGAGCACACCCCCTTCGACGCGCTGACCCCTTCGGACACGGAGGCGGCGGCCCAAGAGCTGCTCCCCCCGCGCGCCCGCGACTTCCAGGACAGGAACGAGGCCGACGTGGGATACACCCTCCCGGGGGTAGGCCGCTTCCGGGTCAACGTCTACCGGCAGCGCGGGGTGGTGAACGTGGCCATCCGGCGGGTCCGTCCCGACATCCCCACGTTCGACGAGCTGCATCTCCCGGCGGCCGTGGGCGAGCTGGCCAAGGAGCAACGCGGCCTGGTGCTGGTGACCGGACCTGCCGGCACCGGCAAGACCACCACGATCGCCGCGATGATCGGGTGGATCAACGCCAACCGGCGGGCGCACATCGTCACCATCGAGGACCCCATCGAGATCGTCCACGAGGACCTGAGCTCCGTGGTGGACCAGCGAGAGGTCGGGCTGGACACCGACTCGTACCGCACCGCGCTTCGGTACGTCGTTCGGCAAGACCCGGACGTGGTGTTCATCGGCGAGGTCCGCGACATGGAGACCGTGGAGGCGGCCATGCAGGCGGCGGAGACCGGACACATGGTGATCGCCACCCTCCACACCCTGGACGCCACCGAAACCGTGAACCGGATGATCGACCTGTTCCCGCCGGAGACCCAGCGCCACGTGCGAGTCGCCCTGGCCACCAGCCTTCGCGGCGTGATCTCCCAACGGCTGGTGCCCCGTTCGGACGGAAAGGGCCGCGTGCCGGCGGTCGAGGTCCTCATCAACACCGGAAGGGTGGCGGAACGGATCATCGCCCCGGAGGAGACCTCGTCGATCCCCGACGTGATGGAGGACGGCGACTTCTACGGGATGCAGACGTTCGACCAGTCGCTGCTTGGACTGGTGCGCGAAGGGCTGGTCACCGAGGACGCCGCGGTAGCCGCGGCCTCAAACCCGCACGACTTCCGCCTGTCCGTGAAGGCTGCTCAGCTGGCCTAGCCGGCCAGCTCCGCGAGCCGCGCCGCCTCTTCGAACGGGTGCCTGCGGTATCCGGTGAACACGTAGATCAACAGGTACAGGGGGATGTACAGCGGCCCCAGCCGCTCGTACTGGCGAACGTGGTGAACCTCGTGCGTGAGCACACGTCCTTCCAGCGGCCGGCACGACAGCACCACGTGGCCGTACGTGACCGCGGTCTTGCGGAAGACGCGTTGAAGGATCCACAGCGTGCCCCGAACCGGGCCATCGAACACGCACACGTCCTCCATCCGACGTGGCCGCTGGAACGCCAACCAGCCGAGGAGCATCCCCAGCAACGTGTTGGGCAGCGTCCACGAGTAGACGAGTGTCCGAAGCAAGTCGTGCATCCGTGACGCTAGGGTATCCTTCGGGAAAGTGACCCCCTCGGAACAGCAGGTCACGCCCGACCTCCTGGACATCCCTCCTCCGGCCACGGAGCTTGGCGTTCGGTTCGAAAAGGCCGGCCACCAGCTCTACCTGGTGGGCGGCGCGATCCGCGACGCCATACTCGGCGAGATGGGCAACGACTTGGACTTCGCCACCGACGCACGCCCACCGAAGGTCATCGAGCTGCTGCAGAGCTGGGCCGACGCCAAGTACCTGGTGGGGATCCGGTTCGGCACGGTAGGAGCCCGGAAGGACGACTACCGCATCCAGATCACCACGTTCCGCGAGGAGGCCTACGCGGAGGACTCCCGGCATCCCGAGGTCACCTTCGCCAAGGATGTGGAGACGGACCTGTCGCGGCGCGACTTCACCATCAACGCGATGGCCGCCCGCGTCCCGGACGGGACGTTCGTGGATCCGTTCCGGGGGCTGTACGACCTGGCCCATCGCCGGCTCCGGACCCCGCTCGAGCCCGAGGTGGCCTTCGCCGACGACCCCCTTCGCATGCTCCGGGCGGCGCGGTTCGTTTCCACACTGGGCCTGACCCCCGCCCCCGAGCTGGTCGAGGCCATCACCGGGATGCGGGACCGGCTGGGGATCGTCTCGCCCGAGCGGATCCGGGGCGAGCTCGACAAGCTCCTGGTGGGCAAGCACGCCGACCGCGGACTCAACCTCATGGTGGACACCGGGATGGCAGAGGTGTTCCTCCCCGAGCTCCCGGCGCTCCGCCTGGAGCAGGACCCCGTCCATCACCACAAGGACGTCCTACGACACACCCTGGCCGTTGTTCAGCGGGTGGAGCCCGACGTCACCCTTCGGCTTGCCGCGCTGCTGCACGACATCGGGAAGCCCCAGACCCGGGAGATCACCGAGGAGGGCGTTCAGTTTCACCACCACGAGGTGGTCGGGGCTCGACTGGCCGAGGAGCGACTCCGGGCCCTGCGGTACTCCGAGAAGGAGATCCAGGAAGTCACCAAGCTGGTGGCCATGCACCTGCGGTTCCACACCTACCGGCTGGGGTGGAGCGACGGAGCCCTGCGCCGGTACGTGCGAGACGCCGGCCCGCTGCTGGACAAGCTCAACCTGCTCACCCGGGCGGACTGCACCACCCAGAATCCCGCCAAGGCCCGGGAGCTTTCACGGCTCCAGGACGACCTCGAGGAGCGGATCGCCCGGCTGGCAGAGGAGGAGAACCTGGCCCGGATCCGTCCGCCGCTGGACGGGAACCAGGTCATGGCCCATCTGGGGGTCCCTCCGGGTCCGGTGGTCGGCGAGGCGCTGGCCTATCTCCTCGAGCTGCGCATGGATCGAGGGCCGATCACCGAGGAAGAGGCGTACGAGCTCCTCGACCGGTGGGCGGAGGAGAAGGGCCTGGATCGGGGCCACGCCCCGTGAGCCAGCCGCCAGCGTAGGCTCTTCGGACCATGCGAACCAGCGTGGACGTCCACAACTTCCTCGTGGAGCGGGACATCCCGCACGAGCTCGTTCCCGTCCGGGGTCGCCTCCGGTCCCCCGACCGGGCCGCGGCGATCCTGGGACTTCCCCCCGAGCAGGTGGGCCGGGTGGACGTCCTGGAGGGGAAGGACATCCTGGTCGCCGCCCTGGTTCCTTCGGACCGTCGCGCCGATCCGGAACGAGCCGCGGTCGCCGCCGGGACGGACTCCCTCACCCGGGTCCCCGAGCACCGGGCCGCGGACCTCACCGACTTCCTGGCCGAGGCCATCCCGCCGGCGGGACTACCCGACGGGACCAGCGTCCTCCTGGACCGAAGCCTGGCGGAGCAGGAGATCCTGTACTTCCCCGGAGGAGAGGCCTCCGCGCTGCTGAAGATCCGCCCCGACGACCTCGTTCGAGCCACCGGCGCCAAGCTGGCCGAGGTGGCCACGTGAAGACCGAGCGACAGGTCTCCTCGGGCGGAGTGGTGGTTCGCGATGGGGGGTCGGCTCCCGAGGTCCTTCTGGCTTCC
>DAITPV010000010.1:0-19389 GCA_036833435.1 Actinomycetota bacterium
CATCCTGATGGGCTGACCCGGCTGGCCGTCGGCGCTGACCCGGGTCACCGTCCCACCGGAGCGGTTGAGGACCCACAGGTCTCCGTCCGGTTCGGCGACAACGTCGTCCGGCCCGACCTGGAGGGCGACCTCGCCAACCAGTTGTCCCTCGGCGTCGTAGCGATAGAGGACCTTTCCAAGGCGGTCGACGACCCACAGGTCTGATCCCGCGCCGACGACGTCATCGGCGCCGTGCTCCACGTCGATCGGTTCCGAGGGTGCCCCACTGACCGGATCGACTCGGATGAGCTGGCGGCCGTCCGAAAGCCACACCGCCTCGTCAGTCGTGGTGACGGAGATGTGGAACGCCTGCGAGGTGGTCCGGTAGACGGGCTCGGAGACTTCCAGGGTCGCGGGCTGGATGGGCGCCACGTATCCGTCCAGGGAACTGACCCACGCGGCCCGGTGACCCAGGTCCATCTGGGCCGGCTGGAGGAACGCGATAGGGGTCACCTCTTGGGCCGTGGCATCGAGGTGCACCACGCTCTCTCCGGTGAGGACCCACACGCCGCCCTCGCCAACGAGAACCTGGGCGGACTCGTACCGGATCTCCGGCGCCAGGGTGACCTCCGCGATCACCGACACATCTTTGGTGTCCGGGTCGATCCGGGCCAGGGCATCGGTGGTGACGCCGGCATCGGAAACCGGTTCCTCCCCGGTAGCCGCCACGACTGCAACGACGGCAACCACGACGACGATGAGGGCCGCCGGGATCCACAGGCGCCGTCGCCGGTAGGCGGGGGGAGGGGGCGTGATCGCCGCTCGCCGGTCCGCCGCGGTCTTCTTGTCCATCAGCCCCGGGAGCGGGGTTTCGTCCACCCGGGTGACGGCCAAGATCCGGTGCTGGCCGGGGGCTCCTTTCAGGGTCTGCGTGCCGCGATCGTCGAACGTGAACGTGGCTCCGGGGATCAGGTCCCGGACCGTGCCCGAGATGAGGACCTCGCTGGGCCCGGCCAGGCCACCGATCCGGGAGCCGATGTGCACGGCCATCCCACCCAGGCCCCGTCCGATGACCTCGGCCTCCCCGGAGTGAACCCCGGCCCGGACCTCGATCCCCAGGATGCGAACCTTTTCGACGATGGCGGCGGCGCACCGTACCGCCTGGGTGGGCCGGTCGAACGCCGCGAAGAACCCGTCGCCGGCCGTGTCGATCTCGCGTCCCCCGAACTGCTTGAGCTCGGCCCTGACGATGCGGTGATGGCGGGTCACGAGCTCCCGCCACCGCTGGTCACCCAGCTCCCCGGCGACCTGGGTCGACCCCACGATGTCGGTGAACAGGATGGTGACCAGCCGAGATCGATCGGACACGGGGTGGAGTCTCCCATCCCCCCTTGGGAAAGGGGACCGGCTTGAAAAACTGAAACACGTTCTATAGAGTCTGCTGGCACCGACCGGAGGGAGCGCTCACGTGGAGTTCGGCATCTTCCTGCAAGGCCACGTCCCTCGTCGCCGCCTGCAGCAGGATCCGGACTACGAGCACACCTCCCTGGTCGAGGACGTCGCCCTGGCCCAGGCCGCCGACAAGGCCGGGTTCAAGTACGCGTGGGTCTCCGAGCACCACTTCCTCGAGGAGTACTCGCATCTGTCGGCGTCAGAGGTGTTCCTCGGGTACCTGGCCGCCGCCACCGAGCGGATCCACCTGGGCTCGGCCATCTTCAACATCTCCCCGCCGGTGAACCACCCCGTCCGAGTGGCCGAGCGGGCCGCGCTGCTCGACCACCTGTCCGACGGCCGGTACGAGTTCGGGGTGGGCAGGGGGGCGGGGAGCCTGGAGGTCACCGGGTTCGGGATCCCCTCCACCGACGACACCAAGCCGATGTTCGACGAGGTGCTCAAGGAGTTCCCCCGGATGTGGCGGGAGACCGAGTACAGCTACGAAGGCAAGTCGTTCTCGGTCCCCACGCGGAACGTCCTCCCCAAGCCGTGGAAGAAGCCGCACCCGGCCATCTGGCAGGCCGCCGGGAACCCTCCGACGTACGAGAAGGCCGCCCGGAACGGCCTGGGGGTTCTGGGGTTCAACTTCTCCGCCGCCAAGCAGATGGAGCCCATGGTGTCGGCGTACAAGAAGGCGATCGGGGAAGCCGAGCCGATCGGCGACTTCGTCAACGACAACGTGATGATCACCAACAGCGTGGTGTGCCTCGAGGACGGCAGGAAGGCCCGCGAGGTGGCAGCGGACATGGGCTCCGGTCTGCTCCAGAGCCTGGTGTTCCGATACCACGACACATTCCCAAAGCCTCCGGGCGTGCCGGACTGGCCCGCTGTCCTTCCCGATCCATCCATCGAGGAAGTGGAGTTCCGGATCCAAGAGGGGTACCTGCTGTGCGGGGACCCCGACGAGGTGCTGGAACAGGTGAAGAAGTACGAGAGCATCGGCGCCGACCAGATCGTGTTCGGACTCCCGGTCGACATGGACCATGAGGCGGCCCTGGAGTCGATCCGGTTGTTCGGCAAGCACGTGATCCCCAAGCTCGACACCGACCCGGTGCATCGCACCACCAAGTTCCGGGAAGCCGCCGCCGTCGCGGCCTAGCCGCGTGATCCTCGACCACTTCCGGCTCACCGATCGTGTCGCCGTCATCACCGGCGCAGGCCGGGGGATCGGCGCGGCCAGCGCCATCGCCCTGGCCGAGGCGGGCGCCGACGTGGTGATCTCCGCTCGAACCGAGGACCAGCTCAAGGAGGTGGCCAACCGGGTGGAGGAGGTCGGTCGCCGGGCCGAGGTGGTTCCCGCCGATCTCAGCGACCTCGACGCGGTTGCGGAGCTGGCCAACGTGGCCAAGCAGGCGTTCGGCCGGATCGACGTGGTGGTCAACAACGTGGGCGGCTGGATGCCCGGCCCGTTCATGGACACCTCCCCGCACACCCTGGAGCAGGCGTTCCGATTCAACGTGGGCACCACGCACGCCCTCACCCACGCCGCGGCCCCGATCATGGTGGAGAACGGCGGCGGAGCGGTGGTGAACATCTCCTCGGTGATGGGCCGGGTCACCGGGCGCGGCTATCTGGGCTACGGGACGGCCAAGGGGGCGCTGGCTCACTACACCAGGCTGGCGGCCCGGGACCTCGCGCCGAAGATCCGGGTGAACGCCATCGCCGTCGGATCGGTGGCCACCTCGGCGCTCGAGCTGGTGCTCACCGACGACGATGTCCGGACCCGCATGGAAGAGGCCACACCCCTCAAGAAGATCGCCGAGCCATGGGAGATCGGGGCCGCGGTCCTGTACCTGGCCTCGCCGGCAGGGGGGTTCATCACCGGCAAGGTGCTGGAGGTCGACGGAGGGACCGAGGCGCCAACCCTGGAGATCCCCATCCCCGACCTGTGAGCGCTGCATGACCTATCGCGTGGTGGAGTGGAGCACCGGCAACGTGGGCCGGCACGCCATCGCCGGCATCGACGCCCGTCCCGATCTGGAGCTCGTGGGGGTGTGGGTCTCGAATCCCGACAAGGTCGGACGGGACGCCGGCGAGGTGTGCGGCTTGGGGCGGTCGATCGGGGTGGAGACCTCGGGCGACGCCGACGCGCTGATCGCCCTTCGCCCCGACTGCATCGTCCACACCGCCATGGCCGACGACCGCCTGTTCGAGGCCGTCGAGGACCTCAAGAAGTTCCTCCGCGCCGGGATCAACGTGGTGTCCAGCAGCCCGGTGCTCCTGCACTACCCCGAAGGCGTGGCTCCGCCGGACATGGTCCAGGGCGTCCGGGACGCCGCGGTGGAGGGGGGCGCGTCGCTGTGGGTCAACGGCATCGACCCCGGGTTCGCCAACGACGCCCTGGCCCTAGTGCTGACGGGGATCTCCGAGCGGATCGAGGAAGTCCGGTGCATGGAGATCCTCAACTACGCCACGTACAACCAGCCGATGGTGATCTTCGACATCATGGGATTCGGCAAGCCCGTCGACGACATCCCCATGCTGCTCCAGCCGGGGATCCTCACGCTCGCGTGGGGCGGCGTGGTGCGAGGGCTGGCCGCGGGCCTGGGGGTCGAGCTCGACGGCACCGACGAGTGGTACGAGCGGCGGCCCGCTCCCGAGAAGTTCGAGATCGACTCGGGAACCATCGAGGAGGGGACCGCGGCCGCGCTCAGGTTCGAGGTCCGGGGGATGAAGGACGGCCGAGCGGTCACCGTGCTGGAGCACGTCACCCGTCTCCGCGACGACCTGGCGCCCGAGTGGCCCCAGCCCGCGGGACAGGGCTGCTACCGGGTGAAGGTCACCGGCGAGCCCAACTACACGCTGGACCTGCAGCTGCTGGGCACCGACGGCGACCACAACACCGCGGGTCTCAAGGCCACGGCCATGCGGCTGGTGAACGCCATCCCCGCAGTGATCGAGGCGCCTCCCGGCCTGTTGACCGCGTTGGACGTGCCCACGGTCACCGGCGTGGGACTGGTGCGCTAGCGACCTCGGCTACGCCGAGCTGTAGTCAGAGAGCCCCTGCCACACCGAGTAGATATCTGAAACGGAGAGATCCGTCGTCGTCGCCTCCATGGTTCCGAGGACCGGGAAAGCGTCGGACGTCCACTCCAGCGTCGCAATGCCCTCGTCGGTGGTACCGCAGGCGAGGCGACCCTGGCCTCCGTCTCCGCTCCACCCCATCTCTCCCTCTTCGCCGATCGAGCAGTCGCCGACGTCCGCCGACGCACCGGCGATGATGAGGAGCCCCTGGTACTGCTCGCTGGCCTCCTCCGGACTCTCCCACAGGAAGAACTTGATCACGACCGGATCGCCGCTCGCTGGAGCACAGGTCGCCGAAGCCAAATATCCGATGGTCGAGACGCCGTCTTTCAGGAGGCTCCCGCCCTCCTGGCAATCGACGACCTCCGGTGGGAGGTAGGCCCCCAGCTGATCGAGATTCGGATCACCCGTCTCCTGCTGCTGGGGAGGAGCCGTCGTCTCGACGGGGTCGGAGTCCTGGTTCACGAGGAGGACGGTGACGACGGCCGCCACGACCACCACACCGGCGACGATGGCCACGATCCCCCAGACCGGGAATCCTCGGGAAGGGGGAGCGGTCGGGCCCGGCGTTGGGGCCGCTGCCGGGGCCGGTGCGTCCATGTCGACCCCGCAGCTGCCGCAGAACCGCATGGTCGAAGCATTCTCGGTCCCACAACGAGGGCACTTCTTGGTCTCGGTCATGCCTGTGGGATGTAGTCGGAGATCCCCTGCCACAAGGTGTAGGCCTCCTGGACGGTGATCTGCGAGGCCGTCGTCACGTAGACCGTTCCGACGATTGGGTAGCCATCCGACGTCCAGGCGAGCCTGCCTTGGTCGAAGTCATCCTGATAACAAGCGATGCGCCCCTGCCCTCCGTCTCCGCTCCAGCCATGCTCCGCCAGGGTGTCGACGGAGCAATCGCCGCTGTCGACGGTGACTCCCTCGGCTGCCACGTCCGCCTCGTAGGCCGCGAGTGCCGCCTCGGGACTCTCGTAGAGGGTGAACCCAATCACCCCGTTGTCCCCGCTCGTCGCTCCACAGGCCACCTCCGCCAGCCCCTCTTCGGGGGTGTCACCGGCGTTGACGTCCGTGCAATTGGAGACCTCCGGTGGGAGATAGGCGGTGAGCTGGTCAAGCGCCGTTGATCCCTGGGGAGTGTCGGTCGGGCCCACGACCGGTGGCGCCGTTTCCACGGGGTCGGAGTCCCGCGTCACGAGGAGAACGGTGACGACGGCCGCCACGGCCACCACACCGGCGACGATGGCCACGATCGCCCAGACCGGGAATCCTCGAGAAGGAGGAGGGGTGGCGGGAGTCCCCGCCGGGGCTTGGACGTCCATGTCCAATCCGCAGGTACCGCAGAACCGCATCGTCGACGGGTTCTCCGTCCCACATCGAGGACACCTCTTCGTTGGCGGGCTTCCCATCACCGACCTCCCTCAGAGCGGACAAGGACGCTCAACCTCTCACATCCGGAAGCCGGTGCCTAGTGATGCGCTACCCGATCGACTGCACCCCAGGCACGGTCCCGGTGCCGTCGAACGGCACGAAGATGACCCACAGCACCGCTTCGTCGTACTCCACGCTGGCGTTGGGATTGTCGGCGATCAGGTCAACGGTGTGGGCGCCGGCCGTGACCGCCACCGCTCCCTGGGTTGAGCAATCCTCTTCGGTGTTCCCGGTGCCCAGCTCGATCGTCCGCTCCGTGGACAGCAGCCGGGTGCCATCCACCTGCAGGATGCAGGTGTCGAGATCAGGGCCTCCGTTCACGTCCGAACCAGCGCTGATGGCGAGGTGTCCATTCGTGGGTGCCGTGATGGACGTGGAGACCACCACGGCGTTGTTGGCCGGACCAGCGACGGCTTGGTCGTTATCTCGGGCAAAGGCGAACCGGCCGGCAAGGGGAGCGGCCACCGTCGTGGCGATCCCAGGGGTCAGCTGGTTCACCAGGGCCGTGGCCTGGTTCTTGGAGATCTTCTTGACCTTCCTCTTGTCTCCCGGGTCGAATGCTCCGGCTGGGGAAGCGATCAGCGCCCCCACCAGCCCGCCCAGGACGGCCAGCGAGATCGCGCCTCTGACCAAGGTGCCCTTTCCCATGACCCCTCCTCTCCGCGGCCGGAGCTCGTTTCCGACCGAGCGAGGAGTATCTCAACCAACAGGAGCGCACTTTGGGTACGCGCGGAGACGAGCTCAGCGCTTGAGCTCGGCGGCGGTCTGGTCGATCAGGGCGAAGCTTTCCCGCACGAGTGACGTGTCGGCGAAGAACGTCTGGTTCCAGAGGACGATGTGGCGGAGCCCCGCTGCCTCGTACTCTCGGGCCACCTTCACCAGCTCATCGGGCGTCCCGTGGAGGGTGCGGTCGTGGGCGAGCTCCTCGGGGACGGCGTCGATGGCCGACAGGATCTCGTCCCGCCCGTACCGGGTGGGGATGTAGTCGCGGATCCCGTCGAACCCAGGGCCCAGCGGGTGCTTGTACCCCTGCTCCTCGTACACCTCGCTCGGGAGGATCAGGAGGTTGGACTTCGGGAGGCGGTGGTTCAGGAGACGGTGGGTCTCCTCATGGTCCTCCGCGACGACGGTGTAGCACCACATCGCCGGCGTGAAGGACTCGGTGTCGCGGTTCGCGTCCTTCGCAGCCTTCCGGATCCGGTCGAGACCGGCTGAGTACTCGTCGAGCGGGGTGAACCAGGGGATCCATCCGTCCGCCAGTCGCCCGGTGATGTCGAGCATCCGAGGGCCTCGCGCTCCGGTCCAGATCGGCGGGTATCGCCCCGGCTCGTACGGCCCCAAGCCCTGGACCGCGTCGCGCAGGGTCCACCGATCGCCGTCGAAGTCCACGGGCCCCTCGCTCTCCCACAGGAGCCGGATGATCGTGAGGGCCTCCTCGAACCGTGACGCGGGTTTGGAGTAGTCCAAGCCGTACGGAGTGATGTTCTCGGCCTCCCCGGCGCCGATGCCGAGGATGGCCCGGCCCTTGGTGAGGTGGTCGAGCGTCAGCCACTCGTTGGCCAGCATCGCGGGGTGCCGGCGGATGGGCTCCGTCACCGAGGTGCCGACCCGGATCCGCTCGGTGTGGACGCCCACCGCGGCCATGGCGGCCACCGGGTCGAAGTGGACGTGGGGGTTGGGCGAGAACTGCGCCAGGGGGCTGACGTCGGGGGTCCACATGGAGTCGGGGAACCACCCCATCCAGTGGTCGGGCCACCAGATGGCGTCGTAGCCCTTCTCCTCGTTCCGCCGGGCCGTCTTGAGGAGGGCCTCGACGGGAGGACCGACGGTCCCCGGCGCGCCGACCTCGAGGGCCACGCGCCCCTAGATCCGCTCGAGGATGCTGCCCGAGCCCAGCGCGCCGCCGCAGCACATGGTGATCAGCGCGGTGGTCTTGTCTGAGCGCTCAAGTTCGTGGAGCGCGGTGGTGATCAGCCGTGAGCCCGTGGCCCCCACCGGGTGCCCTAGGGCGATGGCTCCGCCGTTCACGTTGACCAGGTCCATGTCCGGCTCGTGGACGCTGGCCCAGGACAACACGACGGACGCGAACGCTTCGTTGATCTCCACCAGGTCGATGTCCTTCATGGTCATCCCGGCCTTGGCCAGGACGGCGCGCGTGGCGTCGACCGGTCCATCGAGCAGGTAGTAGGGGTCCGAGCCCACCAGCACCTGCGCTCGCAGCCGAGCCCGCGGGGTCAGGCCCAGCTCCCGGGCCTTCTCCTCGGTCATCCACAGCACCGCCGCGGCCCCGTCGGAGATCTGGGACGACGTCCCCGCGGTGTGGATGCCGCCCTCCTGGACGGGATTCAGTGATGCCAGTCCCTCCGAGGTGGTCTCGCGGAGCCCCTGATCCCGATTGACCACCGCGCGCTCGCCCGTGGGCTGCCCGTCCTCGCCGAGGGCCGGAGCCTCCACCGGGACGATCTCTCGCTCGAACCGGCCCTCGTCCCAGGCCACCTTGGCCTTCTGCTGTGACGCCAGCCCGAACGCGTCGGTGTCCTGGCGAGTGATCCCCCGGTTCTTGGCGATCCGCTCGGCCCCGCCGAACTGGTCCGGCATGTCCAGGGACCAGTCGGGCGGAAGGAAGAACCCCGGCCCCGAGGACACGTTCGAACCCAGCGGCACTCGGGTCATGGACTCCAGCCCGCAGGCGATCCCCACGTCGATGGCCCCGGCGGCGATCAGGCCCTCGATGAGGTGATTGGCCTGCTGCGAGGAGCCGCACTGGGAGTCGATGGTGGTCGCCGCGGCCTCGTACGGAAGCCCGGCGGCGAGCCACGCGGTGCGGGTGACGTTGAGCCCCTGCTCGCCGGCCTGAGAGACACACCCACCGACCACCTGCTGGACCTCGGACGGATCGATGCCCGACCGCTTGATCACGTCAACCAGGACGGTGCCCAGCAGGTCGGCGGCGTGCACTCCGGTCAGCGCTCCGTTCTTCTTCTTCCCGATCGGGGTGCGAACCGCCTCGACGATCACCGCTTCGGTCACGTCAACCTCCTCCTCACCACAACGCGTCGGCCAAGACCTTGAGCGCCGCCGGATCCCTGGTTCCCGCCAGGAGCTGGGTCACCGGGCTCTTGACCCAGGCCTCCAGCCGCTCGCGGATCCGGCCCTCGGGCCCCACCAACGAGATCTCGTCGGCCAGCTCGTCGGGGACGGCCATGGCCGCCTCCTCTCGCTTCCCTTCACGGAACAGCTCCGCTACCCGCTGAGCCTCCTCGGCGAAGCCCATGTTGCCAACCACGTCGAGGTGGAAGTTCATGCCCGGCGCACCCATGCCTCCGATGTAGAAGGCCATGGCCCACTTCACCGGGATGAGGGCCTCCGCGATGTCGTCACCGAGGACCACGGTGGCCACGCAGGCCACCTCGAACCCATCGGGCGCCTTGTTCAACGCGGCCTCGTACCGGTCGGTGCGGTACGGGGAGAAGAACATCGGCAGCCACCCGTCGGCGATCTCCGTGGCCAGGGCCACGTTCTTCGGGCCCTGGGCACCCAGATAGATGGGGACATCGGAGCGCAGCGGATGGACGGTGATCTTCAGCGGCTTGCCGAGGCCGGTCCCTCCCGGGTAGGGGAGCGGGTAGTGCTCGCCTTCGTTGGTCACCGGGCCCTCGCGCCGAAGGATGGACCGAACCACGTCCACATACTCGCGAGCCCGGGCCAGCGGCTTGGGGAACGGCTGTCCGTACCACCCCTCGACGACCTGGGGGCCGGAGACGCCGAGGCCCAGGATCAGCCGGCCCTCGGTGAGGTGGTCGATGGTGGCCGCGGTCATGGCCACCGACGCGGGCGTTCGGGCGGAGATCTGGACCAGCCCCGTTCCCAGCTTGATCTTCTTGGTCTGGGCCCCGATCCACACCAGCGGCGAGAACACGTCGGACCCGTATGCCTCCGCGGTCCACACCGACTCGTAGCCCAGCCGCTCGGCTTCCTGGGCGAGGTCCACGAATCCCGGCGTGGGCTCGGCGCCCCAGTAGCCGAGGGCCAGCCCGAGTCGCATGGAGTCGGCCATCGTCAGCCCGGGAGTGCCAGGACCTTGGTCTCGAGGAACTCCTCGAAGCCTTCCACGCCGTTCTCCCTGCCGATCCCGCTCTGCTTGTAGCCGCCGAACGGACGGGTGCGGTCCAGCCACTGGGCTCCGTTGACCGACATGGAGCCGGCGCGGATCTTCCGGGCCACCTCGAGGCCCCGCTCCTCCGAAGCGCTCCACACGTTCCCAGTGAGCCCGTAGATGGAGTCGTTGGCGATGCGGACCGCGTCGTCTTGGTCCTCGAACGGGATCACGCACAGGACCGGCCCGAAGATCTCTTCCCGGGCGATCGTGGAGCCGGGGTCCACGTCGGCGAACAGCGTGGGCTGCACGTAGTACCCCGTGTCCAGGTTCTCGGGGATCCCGCCACCGGAAACCAGGCGCGCTCCCTCGTCCTTCCCCTTCTCGATGTAGCCCAGCACCCGGTCTCGCTGGGCCGCGCTGATCTGGGGGCCCTGGAGTGTGGCCGGGTCCTTGGGATCGCCCACCGCCATGTTCTGGAAGGCCATCTCCATGAGAGCCACGCCCTCGTCGTACTTGTCGCGGGGGAGGAGCAGACGAGAGTAGATCCCGCATCCCTGTCCGGAGTGGGCGCACACCCATCCGGCTGCCAGCGGGAGGGCGGTCATCACGTCGGCGTCGTCGAGGAGGATGTTGGCCGACTTCCCGCCCAGCTCGAGCTGGACCTTCTTCACGGTCTCCGCGGCGGCGGCCATGATCTTCCGCCCGGTGGCCGTGGACCCCGTGAAGCTGACCATGTCCACCCGTGGATCGGTGGTCAAGGCCTCCGCGGTGTCCGGGCCGGACGACGTCACCACGTTCACCACGCCCGGCGGGATGTCCGTCTTCTCGGCCACCAGCCGGCCCAGGATCGTGGCCGCCCAGGGCGTGTACGGGGACGGCTTGAGGATCACCGTGCACCCCGCCGCCAACGCGGGGCCCACCTTGGCGATGTTCAGGTACAGCGGGAAATTGAACGGCGTGATGGCGGTCACCACGCCAGCCGGCTCCGCCAGCAGGGAGCCGCGGTGCGTCCCGCCGAAGCTCTCGATCTCCGGCAGCGGCCTCTCGTACTCGTAGCTCTCGGCGAGCTCGGCCCAGTGGGACAGCCACTGCACCGGGTACTCGAGCTGCACGGTGTAGGTCAGCAGGATGGGGGAGCCGGCCTCGGCAACGATGGCCGCGCGGAGCTCCTCCTTGGCCTCCTCCAACGCCGCCTGCAGCTGCTCGAGGCACCGCTTCCGGAACGCGTGGTCGGTGGACCACGAGGTCTCGTCGAACGCCGTTCGGGCCGCGGCCACGGCGCGCCGGGCCTCGTCCGGGGTGGCGTCGGCCACCGAACCGATGATCTCCTCGGTGGCGGGATCCTCGTTGTCGAACGTCTTGCCGGACTCCGCCTCGACGAGCTTTCCGTCGATGAGCATCCGGTGCTCCCCCTGGGCGGTGATCACGGTGTCGGCCATCTGCAGCTCCTCCTCACGCCCACGGCATCACGTAGCCGTCGGTGACCGGTTCGCGCTTGTCGTACAATGCCCCCAGCGACTTCTCGATCCCCTCCGTCGTCCACCGGCCCTCGGTCTCGTACCGCTCGCCGATCGCCGGTCCGTCGACCACCTGGAGCGATCCTCCGTAGATCACGAACACCTGGGCGGACACTCGGGCCGCCGCCGGCGAGGCCAGGTATCCCACCAGGGGGGCCACGTTCTCCGGGGCGAACATGTCCTCGTCGAGGCCCATGGCCTCGGTCATCCGGGTGCGGGCCCGGGGGCAGATCGCGTTGGCGGTGACGCCGTACGCGTGGCACGACTGCGCGGTGGCCAGGGTGAGCGCCACGATCCCCGCCTTGGCCGCCGCGTAGTTTGGCTGGCCGGGCGACCCGAACAGGAACGCCTCCGACGAGGTGTTCACCACCCGGCCGTACACCGGGCCGCCTTCCGATTTCGACAGTCCCCGCCAGTACTCGGTGGCCCACCGCGTCGTGCAGAAGTGGCCCTTGAGGTGGACGCGGATCACCGAGTCCCATTCCTCCTCGGACATGTTGAACACCATCCGGTCGCGGAGGATCCCGGCGTTGTTCACCAGGATGTGGAGGTCGCCGAACTTCTCCCGGGCTAGGTCGATGAGACCCTTCGACTCGTCCCAATCGGCCACGTCGCCCATGTGAGCAACGGCCTCTCCACCGGCCGCCACGATCTCGTCCACCACCTGCTGGGCCGGCTGGTCCTGGGGCTCCGCCCCGTCCAGGGCCACTCCGAAGTCGTTGACCACCACGCGAGCGCCGAGCTCTGCGAGCTGCAGGGCTTCGGCTCGTCCCAGACCGCGGCCGGCTCCGGTGACCACGGCCACCTTGCCCTCGAGCGGTCGCCCGCCGGCGTTCGCCTCGGTCACGCCCGGGCCCTGGCCAGGGAGCGGGTGGCGGGCTCCCCGGCGGGGAGCAGCAGCCGAACCGCGGCCTCCAGGTCCCTCCACATGTCGTTCCGAGTCGACCAGCCACGGACCCAGGTGATCAGCGAAGCGAGCCACACGTGTCCGAGCGTGCGGATGATCGCTTCGCGGTCGGGGAGGTCGGTGCCGCCGTCCATCGCCTCGGTGAACATGTCGCTGACGATGGCGTAGACGGCCTGGGCCGACTCGAGGCCGGCGGGGTCCTCGGAGGAGAGCGACGCCAGGGCGGTCACCAGCGCGGAAGCGACCTGGGGGTCGGCTTCCAGCGCCCGGGTGGCCCGGCGCACGACCTCCACCACGCGGTCGGCGGTGGTCTGTCCCTTGGGCGGCCGTCCGCCCAGGTCGGTCTGCAGCTGGTGGGCGACCTGCCACAGGCACTCCACCAGGAGCTGGTCCTTGGAGGAGAAGTATCGGTACACGGTGCCCAGGGCGACATCGGCTCGGGTGGCCACGTCGCGCATCTGGACGGCCTCGTAGCCGCCTTCGGAGGCCAGCTTCGCTGCCGCTTCGATGACCCGCTGGCGCCGAGCTTCTTGTTTGGGCGTGAGCTTGTTCGCTTGCGCCATCGAGGGCACGCTACCCGAATTTAGAACCTGTTGCAATTCCTGAGGCCCGCGGCTAGACTGCCGGTCCATGTTCGTCGAGCTGCCTGCCGACGACGACCCCCGGCGCCTCGAGGTGCGGGAGTGGCTCCGGGACCACCCCGATCCATCCGGCCAGGATCTCGCCGACGCCGGGTACATCGTTCCCCACTGGCCGCAGCCCTGGGGGCTCGACGCCGACCCGATGCTCCAGCTGGTGATCGAGGACGAGCTCCGCAGCGCCGACGTCCGGAAGCCCATCAACCCGATCGGCACCGGTCACTGCGGCCCCATCCTGTTGATGCACGGGACCCAGGAGCAGAAGGACCGGTACCTGCCGCCCATGCTCTCCGGCGACGAGATCTGGTGTCAGCTGTTCTCCGAGCCCGAGGCCGGCTCCGACCTCGCCGCGGTGGCCACCCGAGCCATCCTTGACGGCGACGAGTACGTGGTCAACGGCCAGAAGACCTGGACGTCGCTCGGGCACCTGGCCAAGTTCGGGATCCTCCTGGCCCGCACAGACCTCGAGGCGCCGAAGCACGAGGGGCTCTCCTACTTCATCATCCCCATGGACCTCCCGGGGGTCGAGGTCCGGCCCATCGTGGACATGACCGGCTGGCACAGCTTCAACGATGTGTTCTTCTCCGACGTCCGGCTCCCCGCCGAGAACCTCATCGGTGAGGAGAACCGCGGGTGGCAGCTGGCCAAGGAGACCCTGGCCAACGAGCGGGTCACCTTGTCCCGAGAAGGAGCTCAGTGGGGATGGGGGCCCACCGCCCGAGACCTTGCCGACGAGGTGAAAGAGCGCGGCGGCGCACCGGACCCGGCCATGCGCCAGCGGCTGGCCCAGCTGTACATCGAGGGCGAGATCTGCCGGATCTACGGGCTGCTGAACGTGGCCCGGAAGATCAAGGGAACTCCCGAGGAGTCCGGCGCCGCGATCCTCAAGGCCCTCAACGACCCCCACGGCCAGGACGTGTTCCGCCTGGCCCGGGACCTGGCCGGGACGGCCGGCATGTTGAAGGAAGCGGGACCGCTGGGCTCCGAGACCGGATGGTGGACCCAGGGGTTCCTGTTCAGCCCGGCCCTCACCGTCGGCGGCGGGACCACCGAGGTCCTCCGGAACATCATCGCCGAGCGGGCCCTGGGCCTTCCTCGGGAGCCGGATGCCGACGCCGGCCGGCCGTGGTCAGCGGGCCGGGCCGAACGGGTCGGCGCGGGGAGCGCCGCGACGTGAAGGTGACCGTCGACGAGGCTCTGTGCGAGGGGAACGCCCGGTGCATGGAGGTGGCCCCCGAGGTGTTCGAGGTGGGCGATGATGAGCTCTCCCACGTGCTGATCGAGCGTCCCGGAGAGGAGCTTCGCGAAAAGGTGATGCACGCCGTCCGGGTATGTCCGAAAACTGCCATTCAGGCCGCCGAGGGTTGAGGGGAGGGCAGGAGATGGCTCGCCGACCGTCGAAGCACAACAACATGAAGGCGCGGGCCGTCGCGTTCCTGGCCGTCTCCCTGTTGCTGACCACGGCCTGCGGCGCCCGCCTGACCGACGAGCAGTGGGATCTGGTCCTGTCCGGCCAGTCCGCCGGTGCCGAAGGCGGGACCGGCACCCTGGGAACCACCGTCCCGGGAGGCGGCGGCACCGGACAGCCGGGAACCGCCGGGACCGAGGATCAGACCGTCACCACCGGCGGCGGTGGGGGCGGGACCACCACCGGAACCACCGGGACGACCGGAACCACCGGGACCGGGGGCTCCGGTGGAAAGGGTGGAGGAAAGGGAGGTGGCAAGGGCGGCGCAGCGGGCGGCTCCTGCACCCCGCAGGGCTCTCCTGACACGGGCATCACGTCGAACTCCATCACGGTCTCCAACGTCGCCGACATCAGCGGCATCCAGCCAGGCCTGTTCCAGTCGTCGCAGGACGCCATCAAGGCGTTCGTGGCCTACCAGAACAGCGTCGGCGGCGTGTGCGGCCGGAAGCTGAACGGGATCTACCTGGACACCAAGCAGGACGTCGCCGGGAACCGGGCGGCCACGCTGGAGGCTTGCTCGAAGTCCTTCGCCATCATCGGCTCGATGTCGGCGTTCGACCACGGCGGAGCGGCCAGCGGCCAGCAGTGCGGGGTCCCCGAGATCCCGGCGATCACCACGTCGCTGCAGAAGATCCAGGCGTCGACCGTGTACCCGGCCTATCCGAACAGACCCGACTACTTCATCTCGGCCGAAGGGAACTACATCAAGGAGAAGTTCCCCCAGGTCGTCAGCAAGGCCGCAATCATCTGGCTTGCCGCCGACGTTCCCAGGGCCGCCGCCGCTGCGCGAGAGGCGGGTCTCAAGGCCTCCGGGTTCAACTTCGTGTACCGGCAAGAGGTCCAGCCCGTCGAGCCGAACTACGCCCCGTACGTGTTCGAGATGCAGCGGCTCGGGGTGCAGTACGTGACGATGATTGGCAACTTCCAGAGCATCGCCCGGATGCTCGACGCCATGCGACAGCAGCAGTACGCGCCCACGGTCCGGGACTTCGACTCCGTGGTCTACGACCCCGACTTCCTCACCGACGCGGGACCCAGCGCCGAGGGCTCGCTGTTCTTCATCAACACCGCGATGACCGAGGAGGCCGGGGGCAACCAGGAGCTCCAGCTGTACACGCAATGGCTGAGCCGCGTGGCGCCGGGGGCCAAGCCGGACTACTTCGGCCTGTACGCCTGGTCGGCCGGGAGACTGTTCGCGGAGACGATGGAGAAGCTGGGGCCGAGCCCAACACGACAGGCCCTCCTCGGCGAGCTGGGGAAGATCCACGCCTGGGGAGGCCACGGCCTGCACGCCGAGCACGACCTCGGAGCCAAGATCCCTTCACCCTGCATCCTGTACGGCACGATCACGGGTGGGAAGTTCACCCGGCGAGACCCAGCCTCCGGCTGGATGTGTGACAAGGGGCCCGTGATCAAGGTCTAGCGCGGCACTGGTACGCCGCGAGGGAGCCGAAGGTGACTGAGTTCCTGGCTTTCACCGTGCTGGGGATCGTGACCGGAGCGGTCTACGCGATCGCCGCCAGCGGCCTGGTCGTCACCTACACCGCGTCCGGGATCTTCAACTTCGCCCACGGGGCCATGGGGATGTTCATGGCCTTCACCTACTGGCAGCTGCTGGTGGTGGTGGGTCTGCCAACCCCCATCGCCCTGTTCCTGGTGGTCCTGGTGCTGGCTCCGCTGATGGGAGCGGTCATCGAACGCACCCTGATGCGGAACCTCCACGGCTCGTCGGCGGGGACATCGCTGGTGGTGACCATCGGCCTCCTGGTCGGGCTGGTGGGGCTGGCGCAGTCGCTGTGGCCCCCGGCCACCAGAGAGGTCCCCCAGTTCTTCGGGTTCGCCGGCTTCCGGCTGGCGGGCATCTTCGTGAGCTGGCACCAGGTGATCACCCTGGCCATCGCCGGCGCGGTGGCCCTCGGGCTTCGGGTGCTCCTGTTCAACACCCGCACCGGGACGGCCATGCGGGCGGTGGTCGACGCCCGTGACCTGGCGGCGCTCAACGGAGCCCGAACGGGTCGGATCGGCATGCTCTCGTGGGCCATCGGGTCGTCGCTGGCGGCCCTGGGCGGGATCCTCCTGGCCCCGCTGCTGTCGCTCGACGTCATCACGCTGACCCTCCTGGTGGTCAGCGCGTACGCCGCCGCCATGGTGGGGCGGCTGAAGAGCCTCCCGTTCACGTTCGTGGGAGCGATGATCCTTGGCCTGGGGCAGTCCTACCTTCTGGGGTACCAGAGCATGATCATCCGGGTCTTCAACCTGGAGAGCATCTCGGGGATCGTCAACGACCTCCGCCCGGCGCTCCCGGCCCTGTTGCTGTTCGCGGTGATGATCCTGATGCCGGAGGCGCGGTTGTCGGCCGGCCGCCTGGCCGGGGCTCGCGCACCTCGGGTTCCGAAGCGTGTTCAGTCCCTGGTGGCCGCGGTCCTGTTCGTGGGTGCCGCGGTGTTCCTCTCGGGGATCATGTCGGACGCCAACCGGGTCACCGTCGGCGAGGGCCTGGCGCTGGCCCTGATCATGCTGTCGCTGGTCCTGCTTACCGGGTACGGGGGACAGGTGTCGCTGTGCCAGATGACGTTCGCGGGGGTTGGCGCCTTCGCCATGGGACGGTTTGGGGGAGACGGATCGCCGATGGGCCTGCTGCTGGCCGTGGTCCTGGCCGCTCCCGTGGGAGCCATCGTGGCTCTTCCCGCCCTCCGCCTCCAGGGCCTGTACCTGGCCCTGGCCACCATGGCCTTCGCGTTGTTCATGGAGCTGGTGGTGTTCCGGCAGGAGTTCTTCTTCGGTCCCTTCGGGAGCAGGGACGTGGGACGCCTCGACCTGTTCGGCTGGTCGTTCGACAGCGAGCGGTCCTACTTCATCGTGCTGGCCGTGGCCTTCGCCCTGCTGGGGATGTTCGTCTTAGCCCTCCGTCGAGGCAGGTTCGGCCGGCGACTGGCCGCCATGCGCGACAGCCCCGCGGCCTCCACGATGCTGGGCCTCGACCTCACCCGGACGAAGCTCGCGGTGTTCACTATCTCGGCGGGGATGGCCGGACTGGCCGGCGCGCTGTACGGCGGCCTCGTCGGGGTGGCGGGCTCCGGCGACTTCATAATGTTCCAGAGCCTCCCCCTCCTCCTGGCGGCGGTGCTGGGCGGGATCACTTCGGTGACCGGAGCCCTGATCGGTGGGCTCAGCCTGGCCCTGCTCCCCACCCTGGCTTCGAACTTCCCGGCCCTGGGCGGCCTGGTTCCCCTGCTCATCGGGCTGGGGGCGGTGAGCCTGGGACGGAACCCCAACGGATTCGCCTTCCTCCTGTTCGAGTCGATTCGACCCCTGGTCTTCTGGCGCCGCCCTCCGGCCGCCCGGGCCAAGGTGGCCACGGCGACGGTGGAGGCCGGAGCAACGGTGGGGGGGTGATGCGGGGTGCCATTTCTGGAGATCGATGACGTGAGCGTGCGGTTCGGGGGCGTGGCGGCCCTCGACCAGGTGAGCCTCGACGCAGACGAGGGCGCGGTGACCGGGCTGATCGGACCCAACGGTGCCGGCAAGACCACGCTGTTCAACGTGATTTGCGGCCTCCAGGCCCCCACGCAGGGGAAGGTGATCTTCGACGGCCAGGACGTCACCCGCCTCAAGCCGCATCACCGGGCCCGGCTGGGGATCGGCCGGACCTTCCAGAAGCTGGAGATCTTCGGGTCGCTCACCGTCCGGGAGAACCAGCTGGTGGCGGCGGAGGCCCGGCAGCGGTGGGTGTGGGACGGCTCGGAGCCGAGAGCCGTGGCCGAGCACGCGGTGAACACCATCGGCCTCCAGTCGGTCGCCGACGAGCGAGCCGACTCGCTCCCCACCGGGCTCATGCGGCTGGTGGAGTTCGGGCGAGCGCTGGCCGCCAAGCCGCGGCTCCTCCTCCTCGACGAGGTGTCCTCGGGGCTGTCCGACGAGGAGGCCAAGGAGATCTCCGACCTGATGCGGGAGCTGGCCGCCGAAGGGCTGGGGATCCTGCTGGTCGGTCACGACATGGAGCTGGTCATGGACGTGTGCAGCCGGGTGCACGTGATGGAGTTCGGCAAGATCATCGCCGCTGGGACTCCGGCGGAGATCCAGGCCAACGAGCTGGTCCGAGAGGCATACCTGGGAACGGCGCCGGTGGAGGAGTCCGCGTAAATGACCACTCCCGTGCTGGAGCTGATCGACGTTCGGGCCGGCTACGGCAAGATCCAGGTCCTCCACGGGGTGAACCTGGTGGTGCCGCCGGCCAGCGTGGTGGCGCTCCTGGGACCCAACGGGGCCGGCAAGACCACCACGCTGAAGGTGGCCAGCGGCCAGATCCGGCCCATGTCGGGATGTGTCCACGTGGCCGGGAAGCACGTCAACGGCGCCGACCCCGACGCCCTGGCCCGCGCCGGCGTGTGCACCATCCCCGAGGGCCGGGGGATCTTCCCCAACCTCACGGTGACCGAGAACCTCGAGATGGTCACCTTCACCGGGGTCCGGATGTCGGAGGTCACCGAGGGGGCGTTCGCCCGGTTCCCCCGGCTGAAGGAGCGCCGGAAGCAGCTGGCGGGGACCATGTCGGGTGGCGAGCAGCAGATGCTGGCCCTGGCCCGGGCCCTGGTGACCAAGCCCAGCCTTCTGATGCTCGACGAGATCTCGATGGGGCTGGCGCCATTGATCGTGGCCGATCTCTACGAGATCATCGCGGGGATCGCCGCAGAAGGTGTCTCGGTGCTGATTGTCGAACAATATGCACAGATGGCACTCTCTGTGGCCACCTACGCCGCGGTCATGGCCCACGGCCGGGTGCGGATCCTCGGCGAGCCCGGGGATGTGGCGGAGCAGCTCCACGGGGCGTACCT
>DAITPV010000011.1:0-18656 GCA_036833435.1 Actinomycetota bacterium
AGGCCGGTGGCCCGGAAGCGACTGGACCGACGTGCAGTTCGTGGCCGCCGGCGAGACGGTTCGCAACGGCTACCCCGGCTACGTAGCCGGCTCGACCTTCTCTCAGGCGCTGGGGTGGACCGGCGGTCGCATCTCCACCAGCTACGCAGCGTGCGCCAGCGGGGCCGCGGCCATCGACGTGGCCCGGGCCCGGATCCTGGCCGGCCTGTGCGACGTGGCCCTGGTGATCGGATCCGATTCGACCCCCAAGGGGTTCCTGGCCCCCAACCCCGGCCAGCGCGGGGACGATCCCGACTGGCTCCGGTTCCGGCTGCTGGGAGCGACCAACCCCACGTACTTCGCCTTCTACGCCCGGCGCCGGATGGAGGTCCACGGCGCTACCGAGCGGGACTTCGCCGCGGTGAAGGTGAAGAACAGCCGCCACGGCCTGGCCAACCCGCACGCCCGATACCGGAAGGAGGTCACCGAGGAGGAGGTCTTGGCCTCGCCGATGGTCTCCGATCCCCTCCGGCTCCTGGAGATCTGCGCCACCAGCGACGGGGGCGCGGCCGTGGTGCTGGCCAGCTCGGAGTTCGCCGGGAAACGGACCACCGAGCCGGTGCGGGTCGCCGCGGTGTCCACGGTCACGCCGAGCTTCCCCAGTTCGGTGATCGACCTGCCGGCCTTCGCCACCGACTCCGCCGCGGCAGTCCTGCCGCCCGAGGTTCCGTTCCGCGACGCGATCGCCGCCGCGGCCTACGAGGAGGCCGGCCTGGGCCCGGAGGATCTGGACCTGGCCGAGGTGTACGACCTGTCCACCGCGCTGGAGCTCGACTGGTACGAGAGCATCGGGCTGTGCAAGGAGGGCGAGGCCGAGAAGCTCCTCCGGGACGGAGACACCATTTTGGGCGGTCGGATCCCGGTGAACCCCAGCGGCGGGCTGGCGTGCTTCGGCGAGGCAGTGCCCGCCCAGGCCATCGCCCAGGTCTGCGAGGTCACCTGGCAGCTCCGCGGGCAGGCGAATGGGCGCCAGGTGGAGAACGCTAACGTTGGACTAACGATCAACCAGGGACTGTTCGGTCACGGCTCGTCCGTGGTCCTGACCAAGTGAGGAGCGATGGCTGAGGCCTACATCATCGACGCGGTTCGGACCCCGGTGGGCAAGCGAGGCGGCGCGCTGGCGAACTACCACTCCGCCGACCTCGGCGCCCACGTGCTCAAGGCGCTGATGGAGCGAACGGACATCGACCCCGCCGCGGTCGACGATGTGATCTTCGGCTGCACGGACACCATCGGACCGCAGGCGGGCGACATCGCTCGGACCGCCTGGCTGGCGGCGGGCCTTCCCGAGGAGGTCCCGGGCGTGACCATCGACCGCCAGTGCGGCTCGTCCCAGCAGGCGGCCCACTTCGCCGCTCAGGCAGTGATGAGTGGTACGCAGGACCTGGTGGTGGCCGGCGGGGTGCAGAACATGAGCACAGTCCCGATCGGCTCGGCTCGAGTCCTCGGCGAAAGAGAGGGATTCCCCAAGCCGTTCCACGACTCGGAGGGCTGGGTGGCTCGGTACGGCGACCAGCCGGTATCCCAGTTCCACGGCGCCGAGCTGATCGCCGAGAAGTGGGCCATCACCCGAGAGGACATGGAAGCCTTCGCTCTGGAGAGCCATCGTCGAGCCAAGCAGGCGATTGCGGAGGGACGCTTTGACAACGAGATCGTCCCGATCGGCGACTTCACGACGGACGAGGGCCCACGCGAGACGTCCATGGAGAAGATGGCGAGCCTGGACACGGTCGATGGGTGCGAGAGGATCACCGCGGCGGTCTCGAGCCAGATCTCGGACGCGGCTAGTGCACTGCTATTTGCCGGCGAGAAGGCCGTCAAGGAACACGGGCTGAAGCCTCGGGCTCGGGTACACCACATCAGCGTCCGCGGAGCAGACCCGATCTACATGCTGACGGCCCCGATTCCCGCCACATTCCATGCCCTTGAGAAGTCGGGAATGAAGCTGGACGACATCGACCTGGTGGAAATCAATGAAGCCTTCGCCTCAGTGGTCCTTGCCTGGCAGAAGGAAACCGGCGCCGACCTCGATAAGGTCAACGTGAACGGCGGAGCGATCGCCCTGGGTCACCCCATCGGGGCTACCGGCACGCGCCTGATGGCCACTCTGCTGAATGAGCTGGAACGCCGCAGCGCCCGCTACGGCCTGCAAACGATGTGCGAAGGCGGCGGCCAATCCAATGTGCTCATCATCGAGCGAGCCTAGTTCCGAGGGAGCCCAGCCAAGGAACAAGCGCTCTTCCTTGGGTACGCCTCCGCTCCATCGATCATCCTCACACCCGCACCAGGAAGCAAGGGGACCGATAAGGGGTCTCCATTGGGTCGCCTGCGGCCTCCTATGGGCTCTCGTTCCTAGCACTTTCCTGCTATCCTCTAGCTAGCACCCTAGAACCTGAGAGGAGCCGTGGCCGACGCGAAGATCGACTTCACTCTCGGAGGTCTCAGTTTTTCCGGGGAAGGCGAGCAAGGCTGGCTTGCGACTCAGTTGGACAAGGTAATCAAGGCCGCACCAGATCTTGCCGCAATCGCCTCTCCCCCGACCGCCAGCCTATCGACTCCGAGTAAGGAGGAACCAACGGGAGGGTCGTTTACGACCACTCTTGCTAGTTACATCAAGGCAAAGGGCGGCGAGAGCAACCAGGTCACCCGCTTCCTTGCGACAGCGGATTGGCTTCAACGGCGAGGATCTCAAACGCTTACGACGGCATCGGTCTCCAAAGCTTTGTCGGAGCATCAGCAAAAGAAACTCTCGAATCCTGCAGACTGCCTAAACAAGAACGTCGCCAAGGGATACTGCGAAAAGAAGGGCGACGGATTCTTCATCACACCCGATGGACTAAAAGCCCTGGGGCACAACTAGGGTTGCTCGATTGCTAGATAGGTTTGGCCCCGGGAAGGTAATCGCGTGCTTACACTTGAACAACTAAAGCAAGCTGTTCATCGGCCCAGGGTAACGAGATCAGACATCGCTCTCCTATCTCTCGCCGCTGCAGGTGGTAAAAAGGCGACGATTCAGGGCGTCAGGAAAATGGCGATCGATGCTGGCGTTCGCGGGGCTAAGGAAATCAACTTCTCCCGCTACCTCGGAGCAGCAGATGACAAGGCCTTCAGGACGCCTGAGGGATGGGAACTGACCGACACCGGGCGCAAGCACATCGCTAGCCTCGTAGGTGAGAGCCTAGCCGCCTCGCCTGCGGCGGCCGAAGCACGGGCTCTTCGAGCCCTATTGCCGAAAATCCGAAACGAGGACGCCCGCGCGTTTCTTACCGAGGCAGTTGTTTGCGCAGAACAATCACTCTTCCGAGCAGCCGTTGTCTTGTCATGGGTCGGTGCAATGGCGCTCCTCCTCGATGAAGCTTCTACCAAGCACCTAAAGGCTGGTGAATTCCGAGGCTTCCAACCGCGATCCCAGATGGAAAGCCGCGAAGTCAAGAGCTGACCTCAACAAATTGAAAGAGGCGACCTTCCTTCAAGTCGCTGAGTCAATATCGATAATCGACAAGAATGTGCGACAGGAACTTGAGGCCTGCTTGCGTCTCCGGAACTCTTGTGGTCACCCTAACTCGCTAAAGATAGGGGCTAACCGAGTCGCCGCGCATCTGGAAACTTTGGCGTTGAATGTCTACGCGATCTACGGCTGATTCCTGACCGCCCAGACCCGTCCTGCACCGCTTCACTCTTGTTCCACAGGAAGCTTCGCCCCACGGAGAGTCAGCCGCTCGGACCGGATTGAGCCGTGCGGCACGCCATAGGCGTGTAGTCGGCACAACGGACATTGTCGTGGCCGACGCAGCGGAGAATAATCAGCGCCATGGAATCGAGATCTGAGATAAGACCTAAAGAGGATAACCAAGCTGCAGCAGAGCCGCCGGGCCTATTCGACGGCTTCGAAGGATACCGAACTCCGATTTTGGATGACTATCGTAGAGTTCTCACTGAGGGCCTCGTTGTCCCGGACGCGAATGTGCTACTCAACCTGTATCGATACAACCCACAAACACGAGGTGACCTATTTGCTGTCCTCGAAAAGCTGGGTGATCGACTATGGGTTCCGCACCAAGTGCTCGTGGAGTTCTGGCGCAATCGGGAGGCTGCGCTAAGGGATCCCCACGATTCAGCCGAGAACACCGTCGAAGCCCTGGAGGATCAGCGGGAGCAAGCGGTTAGAGTGCTCCGCACATGGGCAAATCGAATTGCCTTGGCTCCCGACCGTCTCTCCGAATTGGAGGATTCACTGGAGCAAGGCTTTGGCGTGTTGATCGAAGCAATAACGGGTTCTGCGGACGCTGACGAGGTAGATCATGCTCGCAACACGAACAGCGATCCCGTCCTTTCCACTCTGGAGTCAGTGCTCCATGGAAGGGTCGGCCAAGCTTTGGATCGCGAATCTATGGGAGAAGCGATTAAGGAAGGCCTACGACGGATTGAGTCTGAGGTTCCGCCCGGGTACATGGACAAAGGGAAGGGCGCTCAGCACGCGGTCAGCGACTATCTCATCTGGGAAGAGGTACTACGGGAGGCCGAGGCTCGCCGAACGGAAGTTCTCCTTGTGACTGGAGATATCAAAGACGACTGGTGGCGGAAGGAGCGTGGCGAGACACGCGGTCCGCGCCTTGAATTGGTTGACGAAATGCGAACTAGGGCTGGAGTGAGTCTGTTCATGTTACGCCCAGAGAGCTTATTGGTTCACGCCGGCCAGGTGCTGGAAATCGAGGTCCGACAGGAGTCGGTCCAGGATGTTGGACGTGTCGAGAGATCCCTATCGACGAGCGAGACTGGAGGCTGGGACCCTGTTTCTCTCCAGGAGTTCATGGACCGCCTCTCAATCGAGGGGCGAGTTCAGGCCGAAGCCATACGTTTGGCGGCGAAGGGTGACGGTTTCGTTAGTCGGGAAGATGTCTATGCGCTAGGGGGATATGACCAGACTCGGACGCTGAGAGGCTTCACTAGGCCGGCAAGGCGCATCGCCCAAGACTTCCAGGACCGGGGGCTCCTCTCGGAAAATGCTGTGGAAATCCTCGAGGCTGTGTACGACTCTAAGGTCAGCTATGTTCAAGCTTCCGGCTTCCGGATTCCGAAGGAACTGATTCCGCTACTTCGCGAATGACCCAGTTCGGCCAAGCCCGCAGTCTCTGCTAGTTCCCCCTCCGATCTCCAACCCATCGATGATCTCGGTCCGAAGCCCTCTGTTGCGGCACACCGGCCACCCGCCTGTTTGCCACAGTTTCCGTCTCGGATTTTGCCGGGTAGGAGCTTCACCCTTCTCAGGAAACGAAGCTCTCCTTCGTCACAATAACCTCGGGCCCATGGTGATCCCGCTGGCCGGCTTGGATCATGCGGTCTCGAAGGCGCGTTCGAGCTCCGCGACGTCTATCTTCTTCATCTGCAGCATGGCGTTCGTGGCTGCCAGAGCTTTCTTGCGATCCTTATGCTCGAGCAGCTCGCCCATCCTTCTAGGGACGATCTGCCAGGACAGCCCGAACTTGTCCTTCACCCAGCCACACTGCTCCGACTCGGGCACGGCCGAGAGCCGTTCCCAGAAGTAGTCGACTTCCGCTTGGTCTTCGCAGTCGACCAGGAGCGAGATGGCTTCGTTGAAGGTGAAGTACGGGCCACCATCGAGGGCCATAAAGCGTTGCCCGGATAGCTCGAAGATCGCCGTGATGATCTTGCCTTCCATCTCCGGCATCCCCGGGGTATCCATGCCCTTCTCATAGCGCTGGATGCTGACGATCCTCGACTCCTGCCTCTTGGCCGGCGAGCCGTTGAAGGTGTCGATGTAGTAGTTGATCGCCTCTTCGGTGTTCGTGTCGAACCACAGCGACGGTGTGATCTTCGGGGTTGCCATCTCTCGTCCTCCTAACGCCTTCCTGCGGACAGTCCTTCAATCCTACGCTCAGCCTCCTGGATCGTGCGCTGGACCAGTTCCGCCACCGGTGGGATGTCATCGATAAGGCCCACGACCTGGCCGCTGGCCATGACACCGATGTCGGTGCGGCCATCCACCATGGCGGAGCGGAGGAGGACAGGCGTGTTGGCGGCCATGATGACCTGGCTCCAGGTCAGATCGTGGGTCTTCCGCATGGCTCTCCCTTCGCGGAGCATCTGACCCCAGCTCGTGCCCGACTCCTTCTTGAACTCCATTGCGCTGCGGATCGCTCGGAGCAGCGTGCCGGCGCTACCGCCCTTCTCCAGCTTGTCGATGAACTCGGTCCGAAGCACTCGGTGGGGTACGCCGTCCACCCTCCTGGTCACGACCGTGTCCGTTACTGATTTCGCTAGGTAGAACCGTTTGACGTCCTCGGGGACCGGGCTTTCCTTCGTGAGCATGAATCGCGTGCCCATGGCGATCCCGCTCGCTCCATAGGCCAGGGCCGCGATCATTCCCCTCCCGTCGAAGAACCCTCCCGCGGCGATCACCGGGACATCGCCCACGGCATCGACCACCTGGGGAAGCAGGATCGTGGTGTGGACGGGCCCCGTGTGGCCACCACCCTCGCTTCCCTGCACCACCAAGGCGTCCACACCCAGAGCCACCACCTTCTCGGCGTGGCGCTTGGCGCCCACCGTGGGAATCACTTTCACCCCGCCCTCGCGGAGGCGTCGGACGATCTCGACGCGCGGGGCCATGGCGAAAGACGCAGCCTTCACACCCTCCTCGATCAGCAAGTCGGCTCGCTCCCTGATGTCGGGCTGGTCGGCGCGCATGTTCACGCCGAACGGCTTTTCCGTCAGCGACTTGGTCTCCTTGATCGCGGCTCGGAGCTCGTCGATCTCCATGGTCGCCGCGCCGAGGATCCCGAAGCCGCCAGCGTTGGCCGTGGCCGAGACCAGGGCCGGTGTCGAGACCCAGCCCATCCCGGTCTGCACGATCGGATACTCCACGCCGAGCAGGTCGCACAGCTTCGTCTTGAGCGCGGGATGGGTCACGCGGCCACCTCGCCACTCCGCATGTCGTTGGGGTCGAGGACCTCGCGGATCAGCTCGAGCTCCTCACCGGTGGGTGTCCGGGTCTCATCCACTTCGCTGGGGATCGCGAGCTGGAAACCGGTGACCTCGGCCACGTCGTCGACCGACAGGCCAGGGTGCACCGACCGGAGGCGCATCGAGTGGTCCTTGGTCTCGAAGTCGAACACCGCCTTGTTGGTGACCACTCGGCGGATCTCATGAGCTTCTGCCGGAGATCGCCTGTATCCGACGCCGGAGACGAAGTCGACCTTCTTCACGAACACTCGGAGCGAATGGTTGGGGATCCAGTAGCTGGTTGGGTGGCTGATGGTGTTCCCCGGCGCTCCCCGGGACCCCAGGAGCTGGACCTTGGGCTGGCCCCAGTCGCCGATGACGGAGATGTTCTGGTTCCCGAAGCGGTCGATCTGACTGGCGCCCATCATCACGTGGCGCCGGCCCGCCCACACGAGGTCGAACACCGAGCGGAACGGGAGCCACCCCTCGACCACCTTCTCGTGATCTCCGGGGCCCACCGGGAGCGGGTTGGCCACCAGCGATGCTTCACCGTCGGTGATCAAGAGTCCCGGGGCGAACGTGGCTCGGGCCAGGCGCGCTCCGATCATCGGAACGATCCCCATCGGGCTGGCCAGGATCTCGCCGTCGCCTCGCCAGGCCTCGGCGCAGGCCACAACGCAGATCTCGGCGAGGGTGGCCGCGGTCATCGCTTGACCGCCGCTTGGTACTGATCCTCGGTCCCGTCCAAGTATCGAGTCCGGAACGCCTCCCACGTGGCCGGCTCGGCGGCGGCCGTTGCGTACTCGCGCTGAAACTCCTCGTCGCGGTCACAGTCGGGGACGCAGGAGGTGAAGTGGGCTCCGCGGGGAGCCTCGACCACGCCGTGAACCGCCGATCGGTTGATCCGAAGGGTGTGGACGGATCCCTCTTTGAGGAGGTCTTCGGTGTCCACCACCCGCTCACACGACATGTACCCGCGGTCAGCGGCCATGAGGAACAGGTCGTCGAAGTACGGGTCGGGGCCGAGGATCTGCCCGGCGCCGTGCGGGTCGGCGCGATTGACGTGCACCAATGCCGCGTCGAGCTTCAGGGCGGGCATGGCCACCAGCTCCTCGCCGCCGTACGGGGACGACACCATCCGGAGGTCCGGATTGACCTCGAGGACGTCCGAGCCCAGGCCGGCCCGGGTCGGAAGGAACGGCACCCGCCACGCCGCCGCTTGGAGTCCCAGGTACAACATCCCCTCGTCGTACTCCTCGGCCTCCACCGCTCCGCTCTCTCGGGCGCGTCGGAAGTGCGGCTCGAGCGGGATGGAATCCAGGGACACGAACCCGAACACCACCTTGCGGACCTTCCCCGCAGCACACAGCAGGCCCACGTCCGGCCCTCCGTACGAGACCAGGGTGAGGTCCTTGAGGTCAGAGCGAAAGATGGCCCGCACCAGGGACATCGGCTTCCGCCGGGATCCCCATCCCCCGATGCCGATGGTCATTCCGTCGCGGAGCTGTGCAACAACTTCGTCCTCGGACACCAGCTTGTCGGTCTGGGCGCCGGGCCCGGAGGTCATCGGGGGTCGCGCTTGTCGACGAACGCCTGGCGGAGCTCGTCGGGCACGTCGGTGAGATTCAGCTCGAACGTGAATCCCTGCTCGAACCGGTAGCTGCTCTTGATATCCACGGGGTCGATGCCGTTCAATGACTGCTTGGCCGCGCGGATCACCGTGGGGTGCTTTGCGGCGATTGTCTCGGCCAGCTCGCGTGCTGCGGACGGGAGCTTCTTCCGCTCCACGACTGCGTGCACAGTTCCGTACCCGTGCAGCTCCTCGGCCGAAGCCGGCTCGGCCGTGTACACCATGGCCCGCATCCGTTTCTCCGGCACAAGCCTCGCCAGGTGGGTGGCCGCTCCCAGTGCTCCGCGGTCGACCTCGGGGAGCCCGAACGTGGCGTCGCGGGAGGCGATCACGATGTCTGCGCTCCCGGCCAGTCCGATCCCTCCCCCCAGGCAGAACCCGTGGACCACGGCGATCACCGGCACCTGGCAGTCGTACACGGCGGCGAACGCCGCTGCGCATCCCTGGTTCACCGCGAGGATGGCACCCGGGTCGGCCTGAACCTCCTTGATGTCGATCCCGGCGCAGAACCCCTTGCCCTCGGCACGGAGGACCACAACCCGGGTGTCTGGATCCGCGCCGGACTCCGTGACGATCTCGGCGAGCTCCACCCACCCCTTCGAAGAGAGGGCGTTCACGGGCGGGACGTCGATGACGACCTCCGCGATCCCGTCTGCGAGCTGATGCGAGATGCCCATGTTCTGACTCTCCGTCAGATGGCCTCGAAACAGTACACGACCGATACCTCCCACCCGAGGAGGCTCGGGGGCCTCACCAGCCTTGCTCGAGGCTCAGATGTGGAGTAGAACACGTTTCAATTCATGCTGCTGAAGGACCGTGTGGGGATCGTTTCGGGGATCGGCCCAGGCATGGGCCGGGACCTGGCTCTGGCCCTGGCCCGCGAGGGGGCCGACGTGGCCATGGGAGCTCGGACCGAAGAGAACCTCCGCGAAGTGGCCGCCGAGGTGGAAGCCCTGGGCCGGCGGGTGGCGTGGCGGGTGACCGACATCGCCAAAGAGGAGGACTGCACGGCGCTGGCCGAGGCGGCCCGAGAGGCGTTCGGGCGCGTCGACGTCCTGGTGAATAACGCCTTCCTCCCCCCCTCCATGAAGCGGATCGAGTACGAGACCATCGAGCACTGGCGGGAGAGCTTCGACGTCAACGTGCTGGGGTCGCTGCAGATGACCCGGGCTGTGGTTCCCACGATGAGAGAGGAGCGCTCGGGGTCGATCGTGTTCATCAACACGATGTCCATCCGCACCGCGGAGATCAAGTCAGGGGCCTACGCGGCCACCAAGAGCGCCATGTTCACCATGGCCCGGGTGCTGGCCCGAGAGCTCGGCCGGGATGGGATCCGGGTGAACACCGTGCTCCCCGGCCACGTGTGGGGCCCGTCGCTGGAATGGTGGTTCGAGCACCTGGCCAAGAAGCAGGGCACCACCCCGCAGGCGATCTACGACTCGGTGGCCAACGAGGCGGCCCTCCAACACATCCCCACATCCGCCGAGGTCGCCGACGCCGTGGTGTTCTTCGCCTCCGACCTTTCCCGAGCGGTCACCGGCCAGTCATTGGACGTCAACGCCGGACACTGGCTGGACTGACCAAGTCCGCGGGCTTGCTCCCTTTGACCCGTACCGCTCCCGACTGATAACGTTCGTCCGTTTCCGGGGAAAGGCGCGGGTGGCACGAGGCCGTCCGGCATCACCCGGGAAAGGGGGCTTTGCCCATGGAGAAGCGCGTATCGAAGAGGTTCTCTCCGCTCGTCAGGGGGATCCTCGTCCTGGGAGTGGTCCTGGTCGCCGCAGGAGCGATCAGCCCCTCCTTCGCGGCCAAGGCCGTGACCAAGAGCAAGGCGAAGAGCATCGCGGTGAAGCAGATCGACAAGGCGGAACCCACGCTCAACGTGGCCACCGCCAAGACCGCGGGCTCGGCCGACAACGTGATGGCCGCCACCGTGCCGGTCGGTGATTCCTGTGTGATCACCGCCCAGACCGGCGGAATCACCGGGGCGGATTCGGGCACCTCGTGCGACGTGACGTTCCCGAGGGTCGTCGACACCTGCGTGGTCGGGGCAACCCCGATCCACCCGCTCTCCGACCCGGCTGGCCAGGCCAACGTCCGGAAGCTGGGCGGGGCCGTCGTGAAGGTGTCCCGTTTCGACGGAACAGGCGGCACGCCGACGCGAGGGCTGTTCTCGCTCTTCGCGGTCTGTCCGGCAGCGCCCTAACCCCGCCGGCCTAGACGGCAGGTAAGGGATGGGAGCGGGTCCTCTCCGGAGGGCCCGCTCCTCTTCTCGGCGCAGGCAATACCATCGGCAGTCATGAACGCAGACGAAGATCGATCTCAGGCCCTGGCCGACCGTCTGCTCGAAGACGCCCACGGGGCCGTCGAGCTGTACACCGTGTATCTCGGGCAGCAGCTGGGGCTGTACCGAGCTCTCGCGGACCACGGCCCCGCCACTTCGTCAGAGCTCGCCGATCGGACCGGCACCACCGAGCGATACGTGCGCGAGTGGCTCGAGCATCACGCCGCCAGCGGCCTCCTGGAGGTGGATGACCCGAAGGCCGAGCCGGAGGAACGAAAGTTCGCGCTCCCGCCCGAGCACGTCCCCGTCCTGGCCGACCGAGACGACCTCCGGTACCAGGGCTTCCGGGGCGTCGACGTGGTCCGGGGGGCGCGCCGGCTACCGGAGCTGGTGGAGGCATTCCGACGAGGGACCGGCCTTCCGCCGCTGGCCTGGGAACCCGAGGGCCGGGCCGAAGCCAACCGGGCCATCTTCCTCAATCTCTTGGGGAAGGAATGGCTCCCCGCCATCCCGGACGTCGACGCCCGCCTCCGCGCCGACCCGCCTGCGCGAGTGGCCGACGTGGCGTGCGGGACCGGCTGGTCGAGCATCGCCATGGCCCAGGCGTATCCGAAGATCACGGTCGATGGCTTCGATCTCGACCCGGATGTGATCGAGCCGGCCCGGCAGCATGCCGAGGATGCCAGCCTGTCGGACAGGGTGCGCTTCCTGCTCACCGACGGGGCAGACCTTCGCGAGGGCGGCTACGACCTGGTGATCATCATCGAGGCGCTGCACGACATGACCCAGCCGGTGGACGTTCTCCGGGCGGCTCGCCAGCTCCTCAACGAGAGCGGAAACCTCCTGGTGGTCGACGAGCTCGCGGAAGAGGAATTCACCGCGCCGGCGCCGGAGCGCGAGCAATACGAGTACGCGTGGAGCGTGATCTCGTGCCTCCCGGGAGCCATGGGTGATCCGCAGTCTGCAGCCACCGGGACCGTGATGCGCCCGTCGGTCCTTCACGGCTACGCCACCGAGGCCGGCTTCTCCGGCGTGGAGATCCTCCCCATCGAGACGGACTACTGGCGGTTCTATCGCCTGGTGAGGAAGGACACGTGACGGAGATCCCGGAGGTGGTCCGCGAGTTCCTCGCGACCGGACCGCTGGCCCACGTGGCCACCATCGATCCCGACGGGACCCCTCATGTGACCCTCTCGTGGGCCGGGTTCGAGGGCGACGAGATCGTCATGGCGACGTTCTTCTACCTCGACCAACGGAAGCTGGAGAACATGCGGCGAGATCCGCGGATCGCCCTGTCCTTCCAGGCGCACGAGCACTCCGGCGAGGGCCTCCATCCATATCTCGTGATCGAGGGCAAGGCGACCCTCACCGAGGGAGGGGCGCTCGAGGTGATGGATCGCCTGGCGGAGTTCTACATGGGCCCGGGACAGAAGTACCCCATGCGTGAGGTCCCCGATGGCGTGGTCATCCACGTCAGTGTCGAGCGGCTCTACGGACAGGGGCCGTGGAGCCAGGACCACGACTAGGCAGCGCCTTCGTTCGCCGCGGTGGCGAATCCCTCCAGCGTTCGGATCCATCCCCCCGCGTAGCTCTCGTACAGCTCTCTGAAGTCGTCCGACAGCCGCTCCCACCTCCGGTGCTCCAGCTCCACCAGGGTGCCGCCGTCCTTCGCCGTGAACGTCACCTCGACCTCGGTCGGCGGCTGAGGCCGCGAATGCGGGTGCCAAGCCAGGACGAACCTCTTAGGAGGCTCCCACGCCAGAACCTCGGCCCACGGAAGGGTCTGGCCATTCGACATGTGCTCCAGGACCTGGCCGCCGGCGCGCTCCTGGAACTCGATCGCCTCGACCTTCAGGCCCTCCCCCTCGTACTCAGTCCCGGCGCGGGAATGCTCGGGCGGCCACCACTTCGACATCTCCGTGGTGAAGACGCTGAACGCACGCTGCGGGTCGCATGCCACCGTGATGCTCCGCCGGATCGGATCCACCGTTTCCGTCATCCCTGGCCTCCTTCCGCGATGCGGGCGAACGCCGCCAGTGCGGCCTCCCAGTGCCGCTCGAGGTAGCCACGCAGGGTCTGCAGCCCCCGGCCGTCCACGCGGTACAGCCTGCGGTTCCCTTCCTGCCGGTCCCGAACCAGCCCCGCGCTCTTGAGGACCCGAAGGTGCTGCGAGACCGCCGGCCTACTGACGGGAAGGTGCTGGGCGATCTCCCCGACCGGTCGTTCGTGGCTCCTCACGAGCTCGAGGACCGCCCGCCGGGTTGGATCGCCCAGCGCGTCGAGTACCCTGGCCTCCTGTCGGTTCGCCATGACTTACCGTAAGGTATTACTTACTGACGATATTCGTCAAGCGACCGGCTATTCGGACCGCTCTGAGAGCGCTTCGAGCGTCCGCGACAGGACTGCGCTGGCCTTTCTGAGGTCGGACAGCCCGAGCTCGGCCCCGAGCGCGTCGGCCCACACCCGCTGGGCTCCCTGGATGGACCGCAGCACCGAGCGGCCGCGAGGCGTCAGCTGGAGGAGCTGGGCGCGGCGATGGCCCGGGTTGGGCTTGTAGACGGCCAGTCCCCCCTCAACGAGCGCGTCGGCGACCCGCTGCACGCTTTGCCGAGCCAGTCCCCAGGCCCGGGCGATCTGAGCAACCGTGGCGGGAGCGGCCTCGGCCATGGCCAGGACCCTCCATCGAGCGGTGGACTGGGCTTGAGGCGCCGTGAGCTGGTCCCCGGCCGCGGACAGGAGTCCCTGGAGCCGGAACACCAGGACGACGAGCTCGCTGAACGCATCACCGGCCGGCGTGCGCCCCGATCCGGAATCCGCTCTGACCTTCGGAACAGCGCTCATGACAGTATTCTGTCATAACCTCAGCGCTGTCTCTGGGTTATGAGCCCGAGATCTTCTTCGCGTACTGGTCCCTCAGCCCTTCCCACCCCCGCTTCGACCACTCATTCGTGCGTCCGGTGAGATTGCGCTCCAGCTCCTCGAAGATCGAGTGCCACCCGGCCAGGTCACGAGGAGCGTCCTCGACGGCGAAGTCCTCCGGTTCCCTAGCCGTGAAGTGCAGCAAGGTCCCGGCGCCGTCGGGCTCGAGCTCCCATCGAACGATCGAGGTGGGAACGCCGCCCCAGGTGTGCTCGAAGACGTGCGGCGGCTCCACCTTCAGCACGGTGTCCTCGGACACCAACCCCTTTTCCCCGACTTCCTTGAGGACGGCCTCGACGAGCTCTGGCGGGCCCGTGAGGTGGACGAAGAACCGGCCACCCTCCACCAAGTCCAGCTCGACCTTCCCTTCCCCGAACCATTCGCCCATCCGCTCGGCTGTGGTGATCGCTTCCCACACCTCCTCGATCGGGTGGTCGAACCGACGCTCGAACCGGATGGTGTATCGGCCTCTCACTTTCTCGATCGTTCCGTCGGCGGTCATCCCTCTTCCTCCTTCCGTTCGGCCTTCTCGTCCAGGTGCCGCCCGAGGGCGTCGAGGCGCTCCTTCCATATCGCTCGATACGGCTCCAGCCAGGCGTCGATCTCCTCCAGCGGCTCGGCTCGGAGCCGGTACCACCGGCGCTGGGCATCCCGGCGGACCTCCACGAACCCCGCATCTCGCAGCACCCGAAGATGCTTGGAGACACCCGGCTGGCTGAGCCCGAGCCGATCGACCAGTTCGCCCACCAGTCGCTCCCCCGGCGCCAGGAGATCCAGGATCTGGCGGCGGGTGGGCTCGGCGACGACATCGAAGGCGGTGCTCATCTCGCTCTGTATATTACTTGATGGCTATATACGCTTGTCAAACCCGGCTCGGGGGCCTGGGTTGACAGTGTGCTGTCGTTCCTGATAGGTTCCCTTCCAGATGACAGCATCCTGTCACTGTGGGGAGTCGTGATAGGAGCACAATCGCCCGAGGGAGCCAACGGAGGAAGGGAGACGCATGGCCACTGCCGACATCAGCCCGTTCCGGATCGACATCCCCGATGCCGACCTGGATGACCTCAGGGACCGCCTGGCCCGGACCCGGTGGCCCGACGAGCTGCCGGACGTCGGCTGGAGCCGAGGGGTGCCGCTCGGCTACCTCAAGGAGCTGGCGGAGTACTGGCGGACCTCGTACGACTGGCGGAAGCAGGAGGCCAGGCTCAACGAGTTTCCACAGTTCACCACCACGATCGACGGCGCCAACGTCCATTTCCTGCACGTCCGCTCCCCCGAGCCCGGTGCCCTGCCGCTGGTCATCACCCACGGGTGGCCGGGATCGTTCGTGGAGTTCATCGACATCATCGGTCCGCTGACCGACCCGAAGTCCCACGGTGGCGACCCCTCGGATGCCTTCGACCTTGTGATCCCGACGATCCCCGGATATGGGTTCTCCGGGCCGACCCGGGAGAAAGGGTGGGTCACCAATCGAGTGGCGCGAGCGTGGGCGGAGCTGATGAGCGGGCTCGGCTACGAGCGGTACGGCGCTCAGGGCGGCGACTGGGGAGCCATGGTCTCGCCTGAGCTCGGCCGCGTGGATCCCGAGCACGTGGCCGGCATCCACGTGAATTCCGCGACGGTGGGATTCATCTCGCTGGGCCCACCGGCTCCCGAGGACCTCGCCGCCCTCACGGAGGTAGAGAAAGCTCGCCTCGAGCGACTCAACAACTACCTCACCGAGCTGGACGGGTACTTCAAGATCCAGGCAACTCGACCGCAGACCCTGGCGTACGGGCTCGCCGACTCGCCGGTCGGCCAGCTGGCCTGGATCGTGGAGAAGTTCAAGGAGTGGACCCACGGAGCGAACGTCCCCGAGGACGTCGTCGACCGTGACCACATGCTGACCAACGTGATGCTCTATTGGCTCACCGGCACGGGAGGATCGTCGGCTCGCATGTACTACGAGAACATGCATTCGGGTTCGTGGAACCTGGAGGCCGGCACGGTCCCCACCGGCGTGGCGGCGTTCGCCGAAGACGTGGCCATCCGCCGATTCAGCGAGCCGGGCAACAACATCGTGCACTGGTCGGACTTCGATCGTGGCGGCCACTTCGCAGCGATGGAAGTTCCCGACCTGCTCGTGGGAGACGTGCGGACGTTCTTCCGCACCCTTCGCTAGCCCCGCGTGTCGCAACCAAAGACGCTCAGCGTGCGGGCCCTCAACCGCGCATTGCTCGAGCGCCAGCTGCTCCTGCGACGATGGAAGCTGTCCGCCAACGAGACCATCGAGGGTCTCGTCGGGATGCAGGCCCAGGAGCCATTCGATCCGTACGTTGGTCTGTGGAGCCGTCTCGAGGGGTTCCGTCCCCAGGAGCTGGCCGACCTCATCACCAACCGGGAGGCGGTGCGCATCTCGTTCCTCCGGGGCACCATCCATCTGGTCACCGCTCGGGACTGCCTGGCGCTCCGTCCCCTGGTGCAGCCCCTCCATGAGCGAGACATGGTGGGCTCTCGATTCGGACGCAACCTCGTTGGCGTCGACATGGGGGCACTCCTGGCCATCGGTCGGGAGGCGCTCGAGGAGCAGCCACTGACCCAAGGGCAGCTCAGCAAGCTCCTGGCCGCGAGGTGGCCCGACCACGACGCCTTCTCACTGGGCCTTGCGATCCGCTACATCGTGCCACTGGTGCAGATCCCGCCGCGCGCGGTGTGGGGCAAGAGCGGACGAGCCACGTGGACCACGGTGGAGGCCTGGCTGGGACGGCCCCTCGATCCTCGTCCTTCGCTTGAGCGCATGACTCTCCGGTACCTGGCGGCCTACGGTCCGGCCACGGTGGCCGACATGCGGAACTGGTCGAGCATCACCGGCCTGCGTGAGGTCTTCGAAGAGCTCCGACCTCGATTGCGGACGTTCCGCGACGAGAGTGGTCGCGAGCTGTTCGACCTCCCCGACGCGCCCCTCCCCGACCCGGACACCCCGGCACCGCCGAGATTCATGCCCGTGTACGACAACTCGTTCCTGGGCCACGCGGACCGGAGCCGGATCGTCATCGAGGAGTTCCGCCAGCGGTTCAACACGGGAGAGCTGGGGAGCGGGGTGCTCATCGACGGCTTCGGACGCGCGGGGTGGAAGATCGTGCGGAAGGGCGACGCGGCGACGCTCGTCATTCAGCTCCTGGACCGACTCCCCAAGCGGGACCACGCCGCACTGTCCGATGAGGCCGCCAAGCTGCTCACGCTAATGGCGGGCGACGCTCAAACACGCGAGATCAGGGTAGCTCCCCCCGACTGACACTTAGGTCGAAGCTTCCGGCCTTCGGCTTTCGGGGATCGGGTTTTCCCAGTACCAGCCAAAGACACGGCTCGCGAATCCTCTGGGATCCACGGGTTCCTCTTCTAGTCCGAAGTAGGACATCCGCTCTTCTATGTGATCTTGAAGTTCCCGCTCACTTACGCCTCGGTAGAGCATGCCGATGATGCCGAAGAAGGAGTCGTATTCGTCCTCGGGAAGTCCTTCGACTCCGATCGGATTCCATTCGTGGAGCAGTCGGCGCAGCTCTCGCTGCTTGTCGTGAAGTTCCCGCTTGAACCTGGATATGTCCTTCACTTCACTCCCCGTCCCCAGCGTAGCCAGGAATCTAGGCGGAGGGGCCGGCGTCGATCCCGACGTACGGCGTGCCGGCGTCGAGCTCGGCTCCCGCGATGAGCTCCTCGAGATACCGCGGGTCGCCCCAGGTGAGCTCGAGCTGCTTGGCCCGGCGGAAGTACAGCTGCATGTCGATGTCCTTGGTGAATCCGATGCCGCCCAGAACCTGCTGCCCGAGCTTGGTGGTGCGGCGGAACACGTCGCAGCCGTACAGCTTCGACATCGCGGCGAGGGGTGCGGCGTTGCCTCCGCCCGCGCGCACCGAGGCCGCCTCGTAGACCAAGGTCTTCCCTCCCTCGATCTCCGTCGCGGCGTCGGCCAACGGGTGTGCGATGGCCTGGAAGCTGCCGATGGCCTTCCCGAACTGGACGCGCTCCTTGGCGTACTCCACGGCCATCTCGTGGGCTCGCTCAGCCCCTGCCAGGGCGAACGCGCCGAGGGCGATGAACCCGTCCACCAGGGCCTCGCGCCAGACCTCCCACCCACCGATCCGATCCGAGGCGGCGACCTCGGCTCGATCGAAGGTGAGGCGATACGACGCGTCGGCGGCCAGGGTCTCCTCACGGTCCAGGGTCAAGCTCGAGGGGTCGACCAGGAACACGCCGATCCCTCCGTCGAGCTCCCGAGCCAGCGTGATGATCTTCGTCGCAGACGATGCGAACGGCACCAGGATCTTGGTCCCGATCAGTCGGAATCTGTCGCCGTCCTGCTCGGCCGTGAGGCCGATCCCTTCCGGACCCGAGCTTCCCTCCGGCTCGAACCAGGCGGTAGTCAGGATAGCCTTTCCCTCGGAGATCTGGGGGAGCCACTCGGCCCGAAGCTCTTCGGAGTCGCCGGCCAGCAGGGCGCCGGCCCCCAGAACCGAGGTCACGAAATGCGGCGTGGGCGCCAACGCTCGGCCGAGCTCCTCGTACAGGATCACTTTCTCCAGCGCCGACATCTCCGATCCGCCGTACTTCTCGGGGATCGTCAGCCCCAGTAGACCCATCCCCGCCAGCTCGGCCCACAGGTCTGGGCTGTAGCCGACGGAGTCGTCCTCGAGCTCCCGCACCGCGGCCGGCGCCGAGTACCGATCCAGGAGCTTGCGGACCGATTCCCGCAGCATGTCCTGCTCGTCGGTGAACGTGATCTCCATGTCAGCTCACGGCTTCCAGCTCGACGGATCCCTGGCCCACGGGTTGTCGTCGGCTTCC
>DAITPV010000012.1:0-18237 GCA_036833435.1 Actinomycetota bacterium
GGGCCTGCTCGAGCTCCGGATCGGTGGGCTCGACCAGGATCTTCCCGTCCGGCAGCACGATCACCGGGATGTTCTTCCGGCCGTTGGCCAGGGTCTGGGCTTCGTCGGCCGCCCCGGCGATGACGTCCACGTCGATGTACTCGAAGTCGACGCCGTTCTTCTCCAGCACCCGCTTGGCCCGGATGCAGTCGCTGCACCAGTCGGCCCCGAACATCCTGATATCGCTCATGGCCGGGTTCTTACCCTTCGCGCAGGGTTCTCACGCCGAGGAGTCGCCATCCATACCTCTTCGACGCATGTACTGATCGACCTGCTTGCGCTCCCAGTCAGCCCCAAACAGCCCGCCGACCCCGACCAGGACGATCCCCGAGATGGCCACTCCGATACCGGTACCCAGCATCGGCCAGTAGAACCAGTTGAGGTCCCCGTCGTCGGCGAGGTCGATGAGGAGCCACATCACGCTGAGGGCCAGGTAGATGCCCAGGACCATGTAGAAGATGCGCTTCCGGCGAACGTACCGCCGGGCCTCCTCGAGGGCCTGCTCCCTCTCGGCCACGAAGCCAGTCTAGCGTCGGCGGAACGCCGCAAGCAGCGCGGGGTGCCAGCCCGTCCGGGATCCGAGCGCTCGGACATGGGGAGCGAACGACCACTCCAGCGTCTCGAAGCCGCTCGAGGCGAAGAGCTGTCGCAGTTCGTGGCCGGTGGGCCGATACACGTGGGTGGGATCGCCGGCGTAGGCGAACCGGTAGATGAGCCGGCTGAAGGCGTTGTTGATGGTGGGCAGGTGCACCACGCACACCCCGCCCGGGTTGAGAACCTCGGCCAGGCTTCGAACCCCGGCCTCCGGATCGGGCAGGTGCTCAACGACGTTGATGGCCAGCACCACGTCGAACGGTTTGTCGAAGGGGAGGCCGCGCTGGACGTCTGCCTGGAGGATCAGCGCTTCGGGCAGCCGGGCCCTGGCTCGCTCAGCGGCGTGGGTGGACAGGTCGATGCCCACGAGCGTGCGCCTGCCCCGGAACCGCTCCAGCAGGTAGCCGTACCCGCAGCCGATGTCCAGGACCGGCCCGTCGTCGGACGGCGCGTGCCGCTCGGCCAGCGCCACGACCCGGTCGTCCCGGCCCCGGTCGAATCGGGTCTGGCTCGGGACGTCTCCGTACAACTCCCGGAAGTAGTCCTCGTCGAATGCCGCTGATGGCTTGGACACGGACCTAGGTGCCCGGCAGGACCCGGTAGAGCACTACGGGCTCCTTCCGTCCCTTCACCTGGCGAGTTCCTGCCGGCTCGACGGGAATCCCCGGGGCGGCGGCCACGGTGGCCGCGGTAGCCAGGACTTCCCCCTCCTCGGCCTCCCCCTGGATGCGGGCGGCCACGTTCACGGCGTCTCCGATGACCGTGTACTGGAGACGCCCTCCGCCGCCCATGGTGCCGGCCATCACCGTTCCGGTGTTCACCCCGATCCCCATGCCCAGCGGCGGCACCCCTCGGGCCTCGGCCTCCGCGTTCAGCTCCTTCTGACGGACCTGCATCGCCAGCGCGCACCGGAGCGCCGCCTCGGCATGGTCCTCCAGCGCCTCAGGGACCCCGAAGACCACCAGTACGGCGTCGCCGATGAACTCGTTCAGCGTCCCGCCCTGTCGCTGGATCACCTCGGACATGGAGGCCAGGTGCGCGGTGAGGATCTCGGCCACCCGGCGAGCCTCCATCTGCTCGGCGAGGGTCGAGTACCCCCGGATGTCCGAGAACAGGATCGTGGCCTCCATCTCCTGCTGCAGCTGCTCGACGGAGGGTGTGGTCTTGAGCCGGTCGGCGACCTGAGCGGGGATGAAGGAGCGCAGCGTTCTGGCCGACGCCTCGCTGTCCACCACCGCGGCGTGCAACCGCTTGAGCTGGTCGACGGCGCTGGCCGTCCCGCCCCCGGCTTCGTCGGCCATCCGAGCGAACAGCTCGGTGACCCGCCCGTCGATGTCCTCCTGGGTGGTGTTCAGCTGTTCGGCCATCTCCGCGTATCCCAGTCCCTGGGCCATGAGGTCGAGGATCTGGCTCTCATGCTCTCCGGACTCCTTCCTGCCCGAGAGGCGTTCGGCGATGGTGGGATCCACCAGGGAGCCACCGGCGTGCACCTCCCGGATGGCTCGCTCCAGCTCATCTCCCTCGCCCAGCCGGTCCTTGAGCAGGTACCCGAGCCCGTTCTGGCCCTTGCCCAGGAGCGCCAGGGCGTAGGCCTCGTCGTCGTGAGCGGACAGGACCACCACGCCGGTCTCCGGATGCTTGGCCCGGATCTCGTGGGCGCAGTCGATCCCCTCGAGCTGGAACAGCGGCGGCATCTTGATGTCGGTGACCACCACGTCGGGCTGGAACTTCTCGGCCGCGGCGATGAGCGACGGGCCGTCCTCCGCTACGCCGACCACCTCGATCCCGTCGGTGGCGTCGAGGAGAGCCCGGACGCCCTCTCGCACCAGCACGTTGTCGTCGCCCAGCACGACCCGGATGGACTCGGTCACCATGGTCTCCCGTATAGCATCACAGCATGACGCTCCGCGTGGTGTTCGCGGAGGACAACTACCTGGTCCGGGAGGGAACCGCCGCATTGCTGGCGGAGATCGAGGACGTGGACCTGGTGGCCACCGCGGCCGACCTCGACGAGCTCCTGCAGGCGGTGGAGGAGCACAAGCCGGATGCCGTGCTGACCGATATCCGCATGCCCCCCTCGAACACGACGGAAGGCATCGACGCCGCGCACCGGATCCGGGCGGCCCATCCGAACACCGGCGTCGTGGTGCTGTCCCAGTTCGACGAGGAGGAGTACGCGTACGAGCTGCTGAAGGAGGGCGCCGAGGGGCTGGGCTACCTGCTCAAGGAGCGCGTGGCGGACGTGGGGGAGATCGCCCGGGCGCTCCGCGACGTGGCCGGCGGGGGATCGGTCCTCGATCCCAAGATCGTCGAGCGACTGGTCGCTCGCCGCGACCGCGAGGCCAAGTCGCCCTTGGCTCAGCTGACCGAGCGCGAACGCCAGGTCCTCGGGCTGATGGCCGAGGGGAAGAACAACGCCGCCATCGCCGGGGCCCTGTTCCTCACCGAACGAGCCGTCGAGAAGCACATCAACTCCCTGTTCCACAAGCTGGGCCTGTCGGAGGAGCCCGACGTCCATCGACGGGTCATGGCGGTCCTGGCGTTCCTCCGGGAGACGGGACTCCCCTCGCCCGGTGGACGCGGGGAGTCCTGAGCTCACCTCAGGCCACCGTGAACTCGCCGAACATCCCCTCGAGCGCGTGCGGAGTTCCGTCCTCGGTTGTGATGAAGCACACGTAGCCGTATCGGCCACTCTCCAGCTCCGCCGTGAAGGTCTTCGACTTCCCCGGCTTGGCTTCTGCCTGACCGGCGTCCTCGATGACCTGCTGGACCTCCTTCTGGGGGAGCTGGATCAGCTCCTCGAGCGACCGGTCGTCGTTGATCTTCGTCAGGTTCATCACGTGCGGCTCCTCACCCTGGTTGACCAGGGTGAACGTGGCCTCCCCGGCCTCCAGCGTCGCCGGCACACCCTCGAACGCGTACTCGGTGGCGATCACGTCGAACTCCTGCGCCGCCGGCTCCGGAGAGGCCGGCTGCTGCGCGGGTTGCTCTGGCTGAGCCTGCTGCTGCTCGGCGCAGGCCGCCAGGACCAGCAGAGCGACGATCGCGATCCTTTTCATGGTTGTAGCTCCTTCCCTCTCGTCGATCACAGGATGGCCGGGCGGCCTCGCGGGCTGAACCGTGCCTCCACGAGAAGGACTGGTGGGACCCCATACCCATAAGGGGAGGCCAGCACACCTGCCGCGGTGGGGAGAGCCCCCTTCCAGTCGATGGGTTCGGGGGGGACAATCAGGCCATGCAGCAGAGAACCGCGGCCCGTCTGGCCTGGTCCCTGTGGGGTCTGGTCCTGCTCGAAGCGGCCACAGCCATCACGATGCAGGAGCTCCAGAGGGAGGGGCGGCTCGCCCTCGACGACATCCTGTTGTCGATCGATTTCGTGGCCATGGGAGCCGTGGGGGCCCTGATCGCCTCCCGGCAGCCGGGCAACGCCATCGGCTGGCTGTTCCTGACGACCACCGCCGGAGCCGGAACGCTGTTCTTCACGGACGAGTACTGGCGTCTCGCCGTGGAGCAGGTTCCTCGATTGCCGGGGGCGGCGTGGGCGGCGTGGTTCTCGGACTGGCTGTGGATCATCCTGCTCACCGTCCCGGTGGTGTTCGTTCCCCTGCTCTTCCCGGACGGCCATCTTCCATCCCGCCGATGGCGTCCGTTCGCCTGGTTCGCCGGAGGCTTCATGGCTCTGGCGGGGTTCACGTTCGCCCTGGACCCGGCCGTCAGGACATTCGCCAGGCTTCGAAATCCCCTGGGCGTCGAGGCGATCCGGCCGCTGGTTGGTTTCATGGAAGGCCCCGGGTTCATGGTGGTCCTGCTTCTGGGAGTCGGGTCAGTCGTCTCGCTGATCCTGCGGTTCCGGCGAGCTCGTGGACAGGAACGCCAGCAGATCAAGTGGTTTGCTTTCGGGGCCGCGTTCCTGGTGACGGCGTTCTTGGCCAGCGCGGTCCTCCCGCTCCTCGGCGTCACCATCTCTCCGATCGCCGAAACCATCATGATCGCGTTCGCCTACATGGCCCTACCTCTGGGCGCGGGCATCGCCATCCTGAAGCACGGGCTGTACGACATCGATGTCGTCATCAACCGAACCCTGCTGTTCGGCCTTCTGGCCGCGTTCATCACCATCGTCTACGTGGGGATCGTGGTGGGGATCGGTGCCCTGGTCGGCGGCGATGACAACGTGTTCCTTTCGATCGTGGCCACCGCGTTGATCGCGCTGGTGTTCCAGCCCGTCCGAACTCGCGCGGGCCATCTGGCCAACCGGTTGGTGTACGGGAAGCGGGCCACCCCCTACGAGGTGCTCTCGTCGTTCTCCGACCAGCTGGAAGACACCTATTCCAGCGAGGAGATCCTCCCTCGGATGGCTCAGATGATCGGGGAGGCAACCGGAACGGAGCGATCTCGCGTGTGGCTCCATGTTGGATCCGAGCTCCGTCCGGAGGCGGCGTGGCCCGATGTTGAGGCTGGCTCGGCGATGCGGTTGTCGGGTGCGGACCTGCCCTCATTTCCCGAGGGCGAGCGGCCGTTCCCGGTGCGCCACCAGGGTGAGCTCCTCGGTGCCCTCAGTGTGACCACGTCCCGGCGCGAGCCGTTGAACCCGACCCAGGAGAAGCTGATCTCGGACCTTGCCGGGCAGGCCGGCCTGATCCTTCGGAACGTCCGGCTCATTGAGGAGCTTCGGGCCTCGCGCCAGCGGCTGGTGGCGGCGCAGGACGAGGAACGCCGGCGGCTTGAGCGGAACATCCACGACGGAGCTCAGCAACAGCTCGTTGCCCTGACCGTTCAGCTCCGGCTGGCTCAGAGTCTGGCCAGCAAGACGGCGCCGAACGTGGCCGAGTTGCTGGAGAAGCTGAAGGTGCAGACCACGGACGCGCTGAACGACCTTCGGGATCTGGCCCGGGGGATCTACCCGCCGCTGCTGGCCGACAAGGGGCTGGCGGCCGCGCTCCAGGCGCAGACGCGAAAAGTGCCGTTCCCGGTCGAGGTCCAGCCCGACGGGGTGGGCCGGTACCCGCAGGAAGCCGAAGCCGCCGCGTACTTCTGCGTCCTCGAGGCCCTTCAGAACATCGCCAAGTACGCGGGGGCCTCGTCGGCAGTGGTCCGGCTGGCTGAAGAGGATGGCCGGCTGATGTTTTCGGTCCAGGACGATGGACAGGGGTTCGACCCGGCCACCACGCCGAAAGGATCGGGGCTGCAGAACATGACCGATCGCCTCGAAGCGCTGGGGGGAAGCGTGGAGATCACCAGCGCGCCCGGCCGAGGAACGAGCGTCACCGGGCGGATCCCGGTGGGTGGCGGGGGATGACGGTCCGCACGGCCTCCCGGCTGGCCTGGTCGCTGGCGGCCCTGGCGACCGCACTCATCCTCGCGGGTCTCATTTCCCTGCTCTCCAGGCCCAACACCGAGTCGTTCATCGACGTGGCGCCCATCCTGCTTGCCCAGCTCGGATTCCCCACGCTCGGGGCGCTCCTGGCCAGCCGGCGCCCGGAGAACCCTATCGGGTGGATGTTCCTGGCCGGATCCGTGTTCATCGGACTGGGCATCGCCACGGGCGAATACGCCGATCGCGCCTTGAGCCTCGGCCCCCTCCCGGCAACCGCCTGGCTCGTATGGGTCAACAGCTGGTCTTGGTTCGTGGGCCTCGGGCTTCTCCTCGGCTTCACGCCGTTCCTGTTCCCGAACGGCAGGCTGCCTTCTCGTCGGTGGAAGCCCCTCGTGTGGGTGGCAATCGGTGTCTTCGCTCTCGTGATCGCAGCGCAAGCCTTGCGCCCGGGGATCGTGGAGGGCTATCGGCCCTACCGAAACCCCATCGGGATCGAATCGGCGGGTGGCCTGATCGACGGAATCTTGTCCATCGGCTGGGTCCTACTCGGCATCGTGCTGGTCGCCGGCGTGGTCTCGCTGTTCGTGCGGATGCGGAGGGCCGGGGGCGAGGAACGACGGCAGATCAAGTGGTTCGTCTACGCGGCGGGGATCTCGGTCACCGGGATCGCGGTGGGCATCGGGGCTGGTGCCCTCGGCGTGGAGGCCCTGGAGGGCGCCTGGGCCGTTGGTCTCGTCGGGTTGGCGCTGATGCCCATCGCCGCAGCCATCGGGATCCTCAAGTACCGGCTGTACGACATCGACGTCGTCATCAGCAAGACCGTGGTGTACGGGGTCCTCGCGGCGTTCGTCACCGCCGTCTACCTGGGAATCGTCGTCGGGGTGGGAGCGTTGATCGGCAGTCGGGCCAACGTGTTCCTGTCGATCGTGGCGACCGCATTGATCGCCATCGCCTTCCAACCGGTCCGGCAACGGGCCCGCCACCTGGCCAACCGCATCGTGTACGGAAAGCGCGCCAGTCCGTACGAGGTGCTCTCGGCGTTCTCCGACCGGGTGGCCGGCTCGTACGCGCCCGACGACGTCCTGCCTCGGATGGCCAGGGTGGTGGGCGAGGGGACCGGTGCACGGCGAGCCGACGTGTGGCTTCGCGTTGGCAGTGAGCTACGACGGGAGGCGTCGTGGCCTTCCGAGAACGGCTCGATCGCACTCCCGGTGCTGGGAGATGACGTGCCGGACATCGAGGGCGCCGACCGTGCCTACCCGGTTCGGGACCAGGGCGAGCTACTGGGGGCGCTCTCCATCTCGAAGCCCCCCGGCGAGCCCCTGACTCCGGCCGAGGACAAGCTGCTGGCAGACCTGGCCTCGCAGGCCAGGCTCATCCTCCGCAACGTCGGATTGATCGAGGAGCTCCGGGCTTCCCGTCAGCGACTGGTCACGGCACAGGACGAGGAGCGTCGAAGGCTGGAGCGGAACATCCACGACGGGGCCCAGCAGCAGCTGGTGGCCCTGGCGGTGAAGATCAAGCTGGCCCGGACGCTCGCCGGGAAGGACCTGGAGAAGGCCCAGGCACTGCTCGAGGACCTCCAGGGCGAAACCCAGGACGCGCTGGAGAATCTCCGCGACCTGGCCCGAGGCATCTACCCGCCGCTCCTGGCAGATAAGGGACTGGCCGCCGCGCTCCAGGCCCAGGCTCGGAAGGTCCCGTTCCACGTCGAGGTTCAACCGGACGGAGTGGGCCGGTATCCCGCCGAGGCCGAGGCCACGGCGTACTTCTGCGTCCTGGAGGCTCTTCAGAACGCGGCCAAGTACGCGGAGGCAAGGAGCGCGGTGATCCGGCTCGCCGAGGAGGACGGCCGGCTGATCTTCTCAATCACGGACGACGGCCGTGGATTCGACAGCGCCACGACCCCTCGGGGCTCAGGCCTCCAGAACATGGCCGACCGACTGGATGCCGTGGGCGGATCGGTCGAGGTGGAGTCGGCGCCGGGCCGGGGCACCACGATCACCGGGCGCATTCCGGTTTCGAGGGCATGAAGCAGCGGACGGCGTCGCGGCTCGCCTGGTCGCTCTGGGCGCTCACGATGTTGCTGCTCGCAGCAAACCTGGTTCTGTCCATCCTGAACGGAACCGTGGGGGCGGACATCGTCTTCGTGATCCTCGCGGTCCTCACGGGGACGGGGTACGGGACCGTGGGAGCTCTGATCGTTTCGCGCCACCGGCAGAACGCGATCGGGTGGATCTTCCTGTTGATCGGGCTCGGAGTCATGCTCAGCATCTTCGGCGAGGAGTATCCGGTCTACGGCCTGGTGACCTCGCCGGGCTCGCTTCCGGGCACGACGTTCGTCCTGTGGTTCTCGACCTGGATCCTGGTGCCCTGGATCGCGGCGATTCCACTGGTGTTCCTGCTGTTTCCCACCGGCCGCGTGCATTCGCGTCGGTGGCGCCCGCTCGTGTGGGTCATCGTGGGTGGCGCGGCCCTGGCGGTTCTTGGGTGGATCGTGAAGCCCGGAGTGATCTCCCCCCATCCGGAGATCGCGATCGAGAACCCAACTGGGATCGAGGGGCTCGGAGACGTTGCCGGGCTCCTGATCACCGTTGGAGGGATCCCCCTGGCGTTCGCTGCCCTGGCTTCCGTCGTGGCCCTGTTCATGCGGTTCCGGCGAGCCACACCGGAGGAACGCCGGCAGATCAAGTGGCTGGCGTACCTGGCCCTGCTGGCGGGCACCCTGGCGTTGGCCACCTTCCTGACCGGGATCACGTTGCCCGAAGGGGAGGAGTCGACTCTCAACGACGTGTTGTTCACCCTGACCATCGCCGCCATCACCGCGGGCATCCCGGCGGCGTCGGGGATCGCCATCCTGAAGCACCGCCTCTACGACATCGACGTCGTGGTGAACAAGGCGGTGGTCTACGGATCGCTCGCCGCGTTCGTCACCCTCGTGTACGTGGGGATCGTGGTCGGTGTGGGAGCGCTGGTCGGGAGCCGCGGAAACCTGTTGCTCTCCATCCTGGCCACCGCAGTCATCGCCCTGGCATTCCAGCCGGTGCGCGAACGGGCCCGCCGATTCGCCAACCGCCTGGTCTACGGGAAGCGAGCCACGCCTTATGAGGTGATGTCGGAGTTCGCGGACCGGGTGGCCGGGACGTACTCGCTGGAGGACGTCCTCCCCAGGATGGCCAGGATCGCGGCGGAGGGCACCGGCGCCGAGCGTGTTGAGGTGTGGGTCCGGGTGGGAGAGGAGCTGCGGCTGGAGGCTTCCTGGCCTGCCAAGACCGAAACGCGCACGATTCCACTGGCGGGCACTGCCGGGCTTCCCTCGATCCCCGGCGCCGAGCGAGCCGTCCCCGTGGCCCACCAGAACGAGACGCTTGGCGCAATCGCCGTGACCATGCCCCGGACCGAGGCGCTCACCACGGCGGGGGAGAAGCTGCTGTCGGATCTGGCGTCACAGGCGGGACTGGTCCTTCGCAACGTGCGGTTGATCGAGGAGCTCCGAGCCTCACGACAGCGGCTGGTCGCCGCGCAGGACGAGGAGCGCCGGCGCTTGGAGCGGAACATCCACGACGGAGCCCAGCAGCAGCTCGTGGCGCTTGCGGTGAAGCTCCGGCTGGTCGAGACCCTCGCCGCCAAGGACGCCGTAAAGACCCAGCAGATGGCCGCGGAGGCCAAGGCCGAGACCCAGGAAGCCCTGGAGAACCTCAGAGACCTGGCTCGTGGGATCTACCCGCCGCTCCTTGCCGACAGGGGGCTTGCCGCCGCTCTCGAGGCGCAGGCCCGGAAGGCTCCGGTGCCGGTGGATGTTCAGCCCGACGGCGTGGGCCGCTATCCGCAGGAAGCCGAAGCGGCCGCGTACTTCTGCGTCCTCGAGGCCATCCAGAACGTTGCCAAGTACGCGGAGGCTTCCAGGGTGACGGTCCGGCTTCGCGCAGAGAACGGCACGCTGATGTTCACCGTCGAGGACGACGGCCGGGGGTTCGACCCAGCGTCCACGCCGCGGGGTTCGGGGCTGCAGAACATGCAGGACCGGCTCGAAGCCCTCGGCGGCCACGTCGATGTTCGCTCGTCGCCGGGCGTGGGAACCACCGTCACCGGCCGGATCCCCACTGGCTCGTCGGGCCCGGCACCGACGCCAGTCCCGTGAGGGGGCGCACCGCTCGACGCCTCGTTTGGATCGTCTTCGCCTTCTCGATGGTCGTGCTGGCTCTGGCGTTCGTACTGGCGTTCCTGACACCGATCCCTTCCGGTGAGGTTGCCATCGTCGTGTTGTTCCCCCTCTTCCTGATCAGCGCGGCGTCGGTCGGAGCCCTGATCGCGGCCAGGCAACCGGGGAACCCCATCGGGTGGATCTTCCTCGGGGTCGCGGTGGTGTTCGGCCTCTCCGCACTGGCCAACAGCTATGCGCTGTACGTGGCCCAGGAGGGCCTCGCGGTCACGGCCACGGCGCGAGTGGCCGACTGGCTGGGGGCGTGGCTCATCACTCCTGCCCTTTTCGTATCCGCCACGTTCGTGTTCCTCCTGTTCCCGAACGGCAGGCTGCCTTCCCCGCGGTGGCGCTTCCTGGCCTGGGCAGTGGGGGTCGCCATCGGGGCCATGACGCTGGGAGGTGCCGTTCAACCCGGACCGATCCAGGACGCCCGCATCCTTCGGTCGAACCCGTTCTCGATCGGCAGCGCTGCCTTCTGGGAAGCGGTGACCACGGTCGGTTCGATCGTGGTCATCATCGGGTTGGTGGGATCGGCGCTCGCCGTGGTGGTGCGATTGCGTCGCTCTTCCGGTGAGGAACGCCAGCAGGTCAAGTGGCTTGCCTATGCCGGGATCGTGGTGGCCACCACGATCCTGTTGACGCTCGTGGTCCAGTCGATCTGGAGGGATAGCCAGACCATCCAGGTCGTCACCCAGGCCCTGATCCTGGGGAGCCTGTTCCTCGTTCCGCTGGGAGCCGGGATCGCCATCCTCAAGTACCGGCTGTACGACATCGACGTCGTCATCAATCGGACGGTGGTGTATGGGCTCCTCGCTGTGTTCGTGACGATGATCTACGTGGGCATCGTGGTGGGGATCGGGGCCGCCGTGGGTAGCCAGGGGAACGTCTTCCTCTCGATCGTGGCCACCGCGCTGATCGCCCTGGCCTTCCAACCGATGCGGGAGCGAGCTCGCCGGTTCGCGAACCGCCTGGTGTACGGAAAGCGGGCCACGCCGTACGAAGCGATGTCTGAATTCGCCGAGCGTGTGGCCGGAACCTACTCGCTGGATGAGGTGCTCCCCAGGATGGCGAGGATCGCCGCCGAGGGCACCGGGGCGGAGCGGGTGGGGGTGTGGATCCGTGTTGGAGCCGAGCTGCGGCTGGAGTCATCGTGGCCCGCGGACGATGTCCCGCGGTCGGTGCCGATGAGGAACGCGGATCTTCCGCCGATCTCGGACGTTGATCGAGCGATCGCCGTAACTCAGCAGGAGGAGGTCCTCGGAGCCATCACGGTGGCGATGCCCAGGACGGAAGCGCTGACCCCGGCGGGGGAGAAGCTGCTGGAGGATCTGGCCTCGCAAGCGGGCCTGGTCCTTCGGAACGTGCGACTGATCGAGGAGCTCCGAGCTTCACGCCAGCGTCTGGTGGCCGCTCAGGACGAGGAACGCCGCCGACTGGAGCGGAACCTCCACGATGGGGCCCAGCAACAGCTCGTGGCCCTGTCGGTGAAGATGCGCCTGCTCAAGGTCCTCGCTCGCAAGGACCCAGAGAAGACGGACGAGCTCGTTGACCAGCTCCAGACGGACAGCCGTGACGCGCTCGACAACCTCAGAGACCTGGCCCGAGGGATCTACCCGCCGCTGCTGGCGGACCAGGGACTGGCAGCGGCGTTGGAGGCCCAAGCGCGCAAGGCGGCGATCGCCGTCGAGGTGCACCCGGACGGCATCGCGCGCTACGACCAAGAGGCGGAGGCCACCGCGTACTTCTGTGTCCTTGAGGCGATCCAGAACGTGGCCAAGTACGCGAACGCCACTCGGGTGGATGTCCGGCTGACCGAGGAGAAGGGCCACCTGACCTTTACCGTGGCCGACGACGGGAAGGGGTTTGACGTCCAGGCCACTCCCAAGGGCTCAGGGTTGCAGAACATGGCCGACCGGCTTGACGCGGTCCGGGGAACCCTGTCCGTCGAGTCTGCTCCGGGCCGTGGGACCACGATCATCGGGCGACTCCCGGTGACCGGGACCTGATCTGAGACTGACCATGGCCAAGCTGATCTACTCGGCGATCACCTCCCTCGATGGCTACGTGGCGGACGAGGACGGGAACTTCGACTGGTCGATGCCGGACGAGGAGGTGCACAGCTTCGTGAATGACCTCGAGCGCTCGGTGGGGACCCATCTCTACGGGCGCCGACTGTACGAGGTGTTGACCGCCTGGGAGACCTGGGATACGTCCGACGAACCCCCGTCCATCCAGGACTTCGCGGAGATCTGGCGAGCCGCCGACAAGGTGGTGTACTCCCGGACCCTGGAGAAGCCATCCACGGCCAGGACGCGGATCGAGCGGGAGTTCGATCCCGACACGGTCCGGCGGATGAAGGAGGAATCGGATCGTGACCTCCTGATCGGCGGCCCTGAGCTGGCCGCCCACGCGATCCGGGCCGGGTTGGTCGACGAGTGGCACCTGTTCGTTTCGCCCGTAGTGGTGGGAGGGGGAACGCCGTCGCTACCGGACGGCGTTCGCGTCAACCTCGAGCTCAAGGATGAACGCCGTTTCCAGAACGGCGTGGTGTACCTGAGCTACCGGACTCGCTAGCCCACGCGCTCCTGGACCTCGCGGAGCCGCTCGACCACCTTCTCCAGGATGGCCACGGCCACGCTGGGGTTCTTGATGAGGAACGGCTTGAAGTACATGGCCTCGAACACCAGGCACTCCACCGGTTCGGCAGCGGTCACCGTGGCCGAGCGGGGCCGCCGGCCCAGCAGAGCCATCTCTCCGACGAAGTCTCCCGGCTCGAGCTCGTGGGTCGTGCCCCCCGCATCCACCGTGGCCCGGCCGGACATGATCACGTACATGGTCTGTCCTTGCGTGTCCTTGGCGATGATGGTCTCGCCGGCCTCGAAGGACTTCCGCTCGCCGACCTTGGCAACTCGCTCGAGGTCCTCGGGGGTGAGCTCCTCGAAGAAGGGGATCCTGCGGAGGCTCTCGGCGTCGCTCTCGGTCATTGCGTTCCTCCTTGGCGTGCCTTCGACCAGGCCTCTTCCAGCCGGTCGGGATCGAACTCGGACTTGGGGATGTAGTCGGCCGCGCCGGCCTCGGTGGCTTGCGGAGCGTACTCGTCGGCCTCGTAGGTCGAGACCATGAGGACCACCACCTTGCCGTCGGAGTCCGAGAGGATCCGCCGGGTGGCCTCCAGGCCGTCGATGCCCGGGAGGTTCAGGTCCATGAGGACCAGGTCCGGCCCCAGCTCCCGGGCCGCGTCCACGGACTCCTCGCCGGTCTCCGCCTCGCCGGCCACCTCGAAGCCGTCGGTGGCCTCGACCACGGCCCGGGCGGCGAGTCGGAAGGGCGCCTGGTCGTCCACGATGAGCACTCTGGTGGCCATCTTGGGCTCAGGTTCTCACGGCGGCCAGGTGCGGCGAAAGGATGCCTGCACCACCGGCGCGAGGGGCCAGCCTACCGGTGGGCCTCTTCCTTCTCCTTCTGGTGCTCGGCCACGATCTTGTCGGCCAGGTGAGCGGGGACCTCCTCGTAGTGGGAGAAGGCCATGGAGAACACCCCCCGGCCCCCGGTGATGGACCGAAGGTCGATGGAGTAACGAGTCATCTCGGCCTGGGGAACCTGGGCCCGGATCACGCTCTTGCCGGCGCCGGTGGGCTCCATCCCCAGGACCCGTCCCCGCTTCGCGTTGAGGTCGCCGATCACGTCGGCCATCTGCGAGTCCGGCACCACCACCTCCACGTCGAGGACCGGCTCGAGGAGCACCACCCCGGCCTTCTGCGCGGCGTCCTTGAGGGCCATTGAGCCGGCGATCTGGAAGGCCATGTCCGAGGAGTCCACGGTGTGGAACTTTCCGTCCACCAGCCTGACCCTGATGTCCACCATCTGGTGGCCGGTGACCCCCTCCGCCATCGTCTTGACCAGCCCCTTCTCCACCGAGGAGATGAACTGGCTGGGGATGGCCCCACCCACGATCTTGTTCACGAACTCGAACCCGGCCCCGCGCTCCAGGGGCTCGGCCTCGATGTTGGCGATCCCGTACTGCCCGTGGCCACCGCTCTGCTTCACGTGGCGGCCGATGGCCGAGACGGGGGCCCGAAGGGTCTCCTTGTACGGCACCCGGGCCGGGTGGGAGACGACCTCCACACCGAACTTCCGGTGCATCCGCTCCGCCATCACTTCCAGGTGGGCCTCGCCCATCCCGTACATCACGGTCTCCCGGGTCTCAGCCTGGCGCTCCACCCGGAACGTGGGGTCCTCTTCCTGCAGGCGGGCGAACGCCGTGGAGAGCTTGTCCTCGTCGCCCTGGGTCTTCGGCTCGACGGCCACCGCGTGCAGGGGCTCGGGGAGCTCCAGCGCCGGAAGGGTGACCGGGGCCGACTTCTCCGAGAGCGTGTCCCCGGTGTGGGTCTTCGACAGCTTGGCCACTGCCCCGATGTCTCCCGCGGGAACTTCGGACACCTGCTCGTGCTCCTTCCCCCGCAAGGTGAACAGCTGGCCGATCCGCTCCTCCTCGCGTTGCGTGGCGTTGAACGGGGTGGAGTCGGGTCGAACCCTGCCGGAGAACGCCCGGAACAGGTTCACCCGGCCGACGTAGGGGTCGGAGATGGTCTTGAACACGAATGCGGTGAGCGGTCCGGAGGGGTCACACGGGCGCTCCTCTTCCTGGCCGTCGGGGGTCATGACCTTCACCGGAGGGCGGTCGATCGGCGAGGGGAACGCCTCGGTGATCAGGTCCGCGAGGCGGTCCACGCCGATGGGCTTTGTGGCCGAGCCGCACAGGACGGGCGCGAACTTGGCCTCGGTGATCCCCGCCTTCACGCCCCTGACGATCTCCTCCGCCGAGAGCTCTCCCTCCTCGAGGTACTTCTCCAGCAGCGTGTCGTCGGCCTCGGCCACCGCCTCCGTGAGCTTCTCCCGGTAGGGGTCGGCCTTGCCGGCGATGTCGTCGGGCCAGTCGCCTTCCTCACCCTTGGGCCCCGACGGGTAGCGGTACGCCCGGCGAGACAAGAGGTCGGCGAGGCCCTCGAAGTCGTGCTCCTCACCGATGGGGAACTGGAGCGGAGCCACCTGGGTGCCGAACGCCTGCACCAGGCCGTCGAGGGTCCGCTGGAACGAGGCCCGCTCCCGATCCATCTTGTTGATGAAGAACGCCCGGGGGAGCCCGTGCTCCACGGCCAGCTCCCACACCACCTCGTGCTGGACCTCGACGCCGTCCACCGCCGACACCACGAACAGACAGGCGTCCACCGCACGAAGGGCGGCGCGAACGTCCCCGATGAAGTCGGCGTACCCCGGAGCGTCCAGGACGTTGACTTTGACCCCGTTCCACTCGATGGGAGCGAGGGCCAGGGACACGCTGATCTGCTTCTTGGTCTCCTCCGCCTCGAAGTCGGTGACGGTGTTGCCGTCCTCGACCGTTCCCATCCGGGTGGTCAGGCCGGCGGCGAACAGGAGGGCCTCGGTGAGCGAGGTCTTGCCGGCGCCGCCGTGGCCGACCAGGAGGACGTTGCGGATGGAGGCTGGCTCGTATGTCTTCACGGCGGCTCCCCGGTCGCGGAAGACCGATTATAGGCGTGCGCTCCGGGGACCCGAGAGTTGCTACGCTCGGCGGGCGATGGTCCTTCGCGCTTCCGCCCGTCCTTCCACGGTGGCCGCGCTGCTGGTGGTCACCGGCGTTGGGGCCCTGGCCGCCGGAGCGCTGGTCCTGTTCGATCGGTACGTCCTCGCGGGGGTGTGCACCGCGGTGGCCGGCGGAGCTTCGGTGCTGGCTGGCATGCAGGCCCGGGAAACCGGGATGCCCCGGCTGGTGTTCGCCGATCACGCCGTGGAGCGGGTGATGGAGGCCGTGGTGTTCGGGGCCATCGCCTGGGACGTGGCGCCGACCTCGGCGTGGACCGCCGGGGCCGCTCTAACGGCGCTGGTGGCCTCGTACCTGGCGTCGTACCTGCCGGCCAAGGCCACCGGGCTCGGTTTCAAGGTTCAGGAGCGACTCCCGTTCCGATCCGTGCGGCTCACGCTGGTGGCCCTGGGTCTGCTGTTCCCCGATCTCCTGGGAGTCGCCCTGGTGGCCGCGGCACTGGTGTCGCTGGAGCCCGTCGTCCGCCACGGCCTGGCGGTGGGACGGCAGCGGGAGGCCGGGTGAGCGAAGAAGACGTAGTCGCACCGGAGCCCCTGAAGGACCGCCTGTCGTACGCGGTCTTTGCGTCGGCGGAGCGATTGGCAATGGCGCTGCCGGAGGCGTGGGGACGGAACCTGTTCGACCTCGGGGGGGAGGCGGCGTTCTTCCTGGCCCCCAAGGCTCGCCGGGTGGTGCAGGCCAACCTGTCCCGCGTGCTGGGCCGGGATCCCGGGTCGCCCGAGGTACGAGCCGCGGCGCGCGAGGCGTTCCACTCCTATGCCCGGTACTGGTTCGAGACCTTCCGCATCCGGGTGATGTCGGATCAGGAGTTCGGAGACCGGTTCCGGATCGATGGGATCGAACACCTCGAAGGGTTCATTCGGGAGGGAAAGGGTGTCATCATGGCGCTCCCGCACATGGGGAACTGGGATGCTGCGGGGAAGGGCGTGGTCCTCCAGGGATACCAGGTCAGCGCCGTGGCGGAGCTGCTCAAGCCGGACAGCTTGTTCCGGCTGTTCCTCGAGCACCGGAAAGCGTTGGGCATGAACGTCGTGGCGCTCGACGACGAACGCAAGGTCGGCGAGGATCTGGTCCGGCTTCTGCGCGAGAACCACGTCCTGGCCCTCGTCTCCGACCGCGACCTCAAGGGCCGTGGAGTTGTCGTGGAGATGTTCGGAGAGAAACGGAGGATGCCGGTCGGGCCGGCACTGTTGGCACTGGCAACCGGATCGCCGCTGATAGCGTGCTCGGTCTACGACACGGCGGACGGATGGGTGATCGTGATGCGCCCCGTTGAGGTCGAGCGCACCGGGAACCTTCGAGCCGACGTGACCGTGCTGACCAGGCGGCTGGCCAAGGAGTTCGAGCAGGCCATCGCCGCCGCTCCCACCCAGTGGCACATGTTCCAGCCGGCGTGGGACGGCGACGGCTCGGAGACCGATCAAGCCGCGGCGCCCGCCGCCGTCACCGACCCATGAGGATCGCCCTGGCGTGTCCCTACGCCTGGGACGCGCCGGGAGGGGTTCAGGTCCACGTTCGCCAGCTGGCGCTTCGCCTGCGCGATCGCGGCCACCGGGTGTTAGTCCTGACACCGTCCGGGACCCGTTCGGCCGACGGGTTCGTCCGGGTGGTTGGCCGGCCCATCCGGATCCCGTACAACGAGTCGGTGGCGCCCATCGCCCCGTCGCCGGCGGTGGCGTCGCGCGTTCGCCGGGCCCTGGCGGAGTTCCGGCCCGATGTGGTCCACGTGCACGAGCCGCTGGCTCCCGGGGTGGGGATGTTCGCGGCCCGGGCTGCCAGGGTCCCGGTGGTGGCCACGTTCCACGCGTTCGCCGGGAAGTCCCGCCTGTTCGACCTGGCCGCACCGCTGCTTCGTCCGGTGTGGCGGAGGCTCACGGTCCGGATCGCGGTTTCGGAGGCCGCCGCGTCGTTCGTGGGACAGCGGTTCTCCGAGGGCGAGGTTCGGGTCATCCCCAACGGCGCCGACGTGGACCTGTTCGCCGACGCCACCCCCGCGGTCCTGCCGGAGGGGCGGCGCATCCTGTTCGTGAACCGCCTGGACCCCCGCAAGGGGTTCCCGGTGATGGTGGAGGCTTTCCGTCGTCTGGCCGCCGAGCGTCCCGACGTGCTGCTGGTGGTGGCGGGGGCGGGGAGGGACCGGGTGGCGTTGCACGAGCTTCCCATCGAGGCCCGGGCTCGGGTGGTCATGCTGGGAAACGTCCCGCACGACCAGCTCCCTCCCTATCACGCCGCCTGCGAGGTGTTCTGCGCCCCGGCCACCGGTCGAGAGAGCTTCGGGCTGGTGCTGGTGGAGGCCATGGCGGCAGGGCTCCCGGTGGTGGCCTCCGACATCCCCGGGTATCGAGAGGTGGTCCGCGACGGGCAAGACGGGATCCTCATCCCGCCGCGTGATCCCGAGGTCCTGTCGCAGGCGGTGGCGCTCCTGCTCGACGACCAGGGCGCCCGGGAGCTGTACGCAAAGACCGG